>DAMAFT010000839.1:0-2059 GCA_031995805.1 Massilia sp. | reverse complement strand
CATGTGGTACGGCAAGGGCCCGGGCGTGGACCGCTGCGGCGACGTCTTCAAGCACGGCAACAATGCCGGTAGCGCGAAGCATGGCGGCGTGGTGGTGCTGGCCGGCGACGACCACGCGGCCAAGTCCTCGTCGACAGCGCACCAGTCCGACCACATCCTGCAGCACGTCGGGATCCCCGTGCTGTACCCGTCGTCGGTGCAGGAATACATCGACTACGGCCTGCACGCCTGGGCCATGAGCCGCTACAGCGGCCTGTGGGTGTCGCTCAAGTGCGTGACCGACATCATCGAGTCGGGCGCCGTCGTCGACCTCGACCCGGACCGTGTCCAGACCGTCATCCCCACCGACTTCGAGCTGCCGCCGGGCGGCCTGAACATCCGCTGGCCGGACGCCGTGCTGGACCAGGAAGTCCGCATGAACAACCACAAGTGGTATGCGGCCCTGGCGTATGCGCGCGCCAACAAGCTGAACAACATCGTCTGGGACAGCCCGGCGCCGAAGATCGGCATCATCACCGCCGGCAAGAGCTACCTCGACACGCGCCAGGCGCTGGCCGACCTCGGCATCGACGAGCAGGCGGCCAGCGACATCGGCCTGCGCGTGTACAAGGTCGGCATGACCTGGCCACTGGATTCGATCGGCGTGCACGAATTCGCGCGCGGCCTGGACGAGATCATCGTCGTCGAGGAAAAGCGCCAGGTGCTCGAATACGCGCTCAAGGAAGAACTGTACAACCTGCCGGACGGCGAGCGCCCGCGCGTGGTCGGCAAGTTCGACGACAGCGGCGAATGGAGCGAACAAAGCCGTTCCGGCCGCGGCGACTGGCTGCTGCCCGGCACCTACGAGCTGAACCCGGCCCAGATCGCGCGCGCCATCGCCTCGCGCATCTCGCACTACTGCGCCGGCCACCCGGTGGCGCAGCGCGTGCAGGAGCGCATCGCCTTCCTGGAGGCGAAGGAGCTGGTGCTCAAGAATATCCCGACCAAGGCCAACCCGGAAACCGACCGCATCCCGTACTTCTGCTCTGGCTGCCCGCACAACAGCTCGACCAAGGTGCCGGACGGCTCGCGCGCCATGGCCGGCATCGGCTGCCACTACATGGTGCTGTGGATGGACCGCGAGACGTCCACCTTCACGCACATGGGCGCCGAGGGCACCACCTGGATCGGCCAGGCCCCGTTCACCGACGAGAAGCACGTGTTCGCCAACCTCGGCGACGGCACCTACTTCCACTCGGGCGTGCTGGCGATCCGCGCCTCGGTCGCGGCCAAGGTCAACATCACCTATAAAATCCTGTACAACGACGCCGTCGCCATGACGGGCGGCCAGACCCACGACGGTCCGCTCGACCCGGCCAAGATCAGCCGCCAGCTCGCGGCCGAGGGCGTGACGCCGATCATCGTCGTCACCGACGAGCCGGACAAGTACCCGGCCGGCTACCCGTGGGCCGAAGGCGTCACCGTGCGCCACCGCGCCGAGCTGATGGACGTGCAGCGCGAGCTGCGCGAGATGCCGGGCGTGTCGGCCATGATCTACGACCAGACCTGCGCGTCCGAAAAACGCCGCCGCCGCAAGAAAGGCGCCTACCCCGACCCGGCCAAGCGCGCCGTCATCAACGAGGCCGTGTGCGAAGGCTGCGGCGACTGCTCGAAGCAGTCGAACTGCCTGTCGGTGGAACCGCTGGAGACGGAACTGGGCCGCAAGCGCCAGATCAACCAGTCCTCGTGCAACAAGGACTTTTCCTGCGTGAGCGGGTTCTGCCCCAGCTTCGTCACCGTCGAAGGCGGCGGCCTGAAGAAGCCGAAGAAGGCGGCCGCCGCGACGGCGGCGCCCGAGGCCGCGGCGCCGGCGCTGCCGATGCCGGCGATCCCGTCGACCGCGCAGCCGTTCGGCATCCTGGTCACCGGCATCGGCGGCACCGGCGTCGTCACCGTCGGCCAGATCCTGGCGATGGCGGCCCACGTCGAGAACAAGGGCGCGCTGGTGCTGGACATGAGCGGCCGGGCGCAGAAGGGCGGGCCGGTGATGGCGCACGTGCGCCTGGCGGACCGCCAGGCC
>DAMAFT010000838.1:0-2062 GCA_031995805.1 Massilia sp. | reverse complement strand
TCGATCTCGTCGAGCAGGATCACCGGCGACAGCGTGGTCCCGTGCAGCAGCGCCTCGAACACCAGGCCCGGGCGCGCCGACGACCAGCCCCGGTCCATGCCGCCGAGCGTGAAGCCGCAGGTCTGGGACGCCATGTTCAGCACCTCGCTGCGGCTGCCCAGCAGCTCGGCCAGCGCGGCGGCGAAGCTGGTCTTGCCGCAGCCGGCCGGCCCGGCCAGCAGGATCGGCACCGGCTGGAACGGCATGCCGCGCAGGCGGGCATACGCGCCCTGTTCGGCCAGGAAGCGGATCGGCCGCTCGAAATTCGGGAAGCGTTCGCGCAATCCCATCAACTGCAGCGGCGGCGCGGCCGGCTGGCTGCGCCGCATCATGCCGGCGCCCATGACCTTGTTCAGGAAGCGCGCATGGTCCTTGTCCGCGTCGGTCCGCTCGCCCGCGCCCGTCCCGGTGCGCTTCTTCGCCGCGATGAAGGCGGAAACGTCCAGCCAGGGCCGGGCCGCCGGGTCGCCGGCGCGCGTCTCCACCACGCTCAGCAGCGCCGCGAACTGGTCGGGCAGGGTGTGCAGGTCGCTGTCGCGCGCATCCTTCTCGACCGCCTCCGCGATCTCGTCGCCGCGCAGGGACAGCACCTGCGCCAGGTCGCCCGGCGCGTAGGGCAGGGTCCCGAACAGGCGCGCCAGGTAGCGCGCCAGCTCGGCGTCCGCGACGTGTCCGGCGGCCGCGCACAGGGCGTCGGCCAGCGTGCGCGCCTGGGCGTCGGAAAAGCGCGGCGCATCGGCGCCGGATCGGGTCAGGGCGAGGGCGGGGGTGGGGCAGCTCATGCATTCCTCCTGTGGATGTCGATGCCCCCACAACGCAGCCATCGGTTTTTTTTGAACGCCTGCAAAAAAATTCTTCAAAACCCCCCCTGCGTCGCGTTATGGACACGAAGCTGGTGCCTTCATTCCTTGTAAAAAATACACAAGACTTGGTAAATCCTTTATGCTTACTCTTTTATTGCGAACAGGCAACAAATGACCGACGACTACGACAAGTCCCGGCAGCCCGGGACCGGCGACTGCAACGCCAGGATCGTCGATTACTGGAGCCGGCGCAGCGCGCTGGGCCAGGCCGAATGGGTGGACTTCTACCATTGCGTGGTGCGCCTGCTGATGCGTACCTACCTGCCGGAGGAATACAACGGCGAGGAAGAGCGGCGCGACCTGGTCAACCGCTTTTTCCAGGACAAGATCCTGCTCAACGCCGAGACCTCGAAGGCCGGCCCGCTGCAAAGCGCCTATGCGCTGCACGGCTACCTGAAGAACTACGAGAAGGACGTGCGGCGCGCCAACCGCAAGCACGCGGCGGCATCGCTCGACGACATGCTCGAGAAGGACGGCGTCGAGCTGGCGGACGATGTCGACCTGGCGGACGACGCGGTGGAACTCGGCGGCGCGGATCCCCACGTCGACCTGCTCGGCGAGGCCGGCATCGACGTCCAGGCCGCGCTGCGCAGCGCCGACGGCTTCATCGAGACGCTCGCCGTCGGCGAGCAGGCCTACCTGCGCCACCACTCCTGCGCCGACGGCAAGCCCGAACCGGTGTCGCGCATCGCGCAGCGCCTGGACCTTGGCACCACCTTCCACGTGCGGGCGCAGAAGCTGGGCATCACGCGCAGCAAGGGCGAGACGTTCCGGGGCTACGAAAAGACCAAGATCGGCGCCTGGCTGCGCTCGACCGGCGCACAACTGCACCCCGAGTGGCGCCAGGAACTGGCGGCGCTGCTGGTCCTGCTGTGCCAGCAGGTGCGCCTGCGCTTGAAGGAGGTCGCATGACGACGCTGCTGCATCCGCCCCTGGCGCTCATCGAGCGCGAACTGTTCGGCCACGAGGACGTCGACGCCGGCGCCGCCATGCCGCCCGCCGATTCTGCCGATCCTGCCGATGGCGGCGACGCTGCCACCGTGCCGCCGATGCCCGGCTACCTGCTGGAACTGGTGGCGCGTAAGGTCGCGGCCGTGCAGGCCAACGCACCGCAGCCGCCTGCCGTCGGCCAGATCCGCGCCCTGGTCGCGGTGCCCCAG
>DAMAFT010000837.1:0-2063 GCA_031995805.1 Massilia sp. | reverse complement strand
TCGATCTTGGCGGCGGTGGCGCGGGCGATCTCGCGCTGGCGCTGGCGTTCGGCTTCGGTATCGAGGCCGGTGCGCGTGGCGGGGCCGGCAAGCACGCTGGCGGGATCGGCAAAGGGGCGTTCCTGCGGCCGCGGGTCCGGCGCATCGTTCTGTTTCTTCAGGAAAGAGAAAAGCCCCACGTCATCCTCGTCCAGGAACCATCCGGTAAACCATCGGCGCAAGCGTGCGCCGGTCGAGACAGTAGCATGACGGCGCATCGGGGGCGTGGCGCACTCCTGCGCTGCGTCAAGTAATGCTGGACCGTTGTTAGTTTAGCCCATAGGCAATTTCTAGGGCGTACAGGCAGTGTGGACGAGGTCGCTTTTCGCTTGCCGGCGCCCGAAAACAAAAAAGCATGCGGCGGATGCCGCATGCTTTCGTGATGCCGGTGAATCCGTACGGGAAACGGGATGGTCAGTCACCGTAGAGTTTCTGCTTCAGTTCGCGGCGCTGCTGGGCTTCCAGCGACAGCGTCGCGGTGGGGCGGGCGATCAGGCGCGGAATGCCGATCGGTTCGCCGGTTTCCTCGCACCAGCCATATTCGCCGGATTCGATCGACGCCAGCGATTGCTGCACCTTCTTGAGCAGCTTGCGCTCGCGGTCGCGGGTACGCAGTTCGAGCGCGTGTTCTTCCTCGATGGTGGCGCGGTCGGCCGGATCGGGGACGAGTACCGTCTCGCGCAGGTGCTCGGTGGTCTCGCCGGCGTTCTTCAGCAATTCCTTCTCGAGTTCCTGCAGGCGGTTCTTGAAGAACGCCAGTTGCGCCGGGTTCATGTAGTCGTCGTCGCCCATGGCCCGGATTTCTTCTTCCGTCAGAAGGCGTTCTTCGGGCTGTGCCACGGTATTCGGTTTCGTTGTTTTCGTCATGACTTCACTTGCCTTCGATACGACAGAGTTTCCATTTTATCAGCTGATCCTGCGCTGCCCATATGGGGCGGCGCCGGCCGGCTGCCGTAACGGTATGGATTCTTCCATACCTGCCCCGCGTCTTCTGTGCGGACGGGGCGGTTCAGGGCATTCGGACAGCCGGCACCGCGGCTGCCACGGGGGCCGTCCGAACCCCTTGCCCGGTGCACGGCACCCAACCCTGCAAGACAGGCCAGGCTGCCATGAAGCGCACCATAGAACCGGACTAGTTTATACCAAACATTGTTCCAATCCGCGAATAAACACGTCTTTTGGTAAATTTTTACCAATAAACACCATCTTGCTGCCCCGGGTTTCGTTTTCCGCCCACTTTGCACCCAGGTCGCTGCCCATGATTTGATGCACGCCTTGGAACACCACCTTGCGGTCCGCGCCCTGCATCAGCAGCACGCCCTTGTAGCGCAGCATGCTCGGGCCGAAGACTTGCACCATGCTTCCCAGGAACTGGTCCAGGCGCTCGGGGTCGAACGGGCGCTCGCTCTTGAACACGAAGGCGGCGATGTCGTCGCTGTGGTGGGCATGGTGGTGGTCATGGCCGTGGCCGCACGCTGCAGTGTGCTCGTGATCGTGCTCGCAGGCATGGCCGTGGTCGTGATCGTGCTCGTGGTCTTCGCCGGCGGACAGGAAGTCCGGATCCAGCTCCAGCTTGTCGTTCAGGTTGAAGCCGCGCAGGTCGAGCACGTCGGCGATGGGCGCGCGGCCGAAGTCCGAGGCGCCGATCGGCGCGCGCGGGTTGATGCGGCGGATGCGCGCCTTGAGCGCGTCGACCGCGGCGGCGTCCACCAGGTCGGTCTTGGACAGCAGGATCTTGTCGGCGAAACCGACCTGGCGCTGCGCTTCCTCGTGGCGGTCCAGCTGGTCCATGGCATGGCGGGCATCGACCACCGTTACCACGGCGTCGAGCAGGTAGTGGGCGCCGACTTCCTCGTCCACGAAGAAGGTCTGGGCCACCGGGCCCGGGTTGGCCAGGCCGGTGGTCTCGATGACGACGCGGTCGAACTGCAGCTCGCCGGCGTCGCGCTTGCGCGCCAGGTTCGTCAACGCCACGATCAGGTCGCCGCGCACGGTGCAGCAGATGCAGCCGTTGTTCATCTCGA
>DAMAFT010000836.1:0-2069 GCA_031995805.1 Massilia sp. | reverse complement strand
ACAAGAGCCGCGCCTCGAGCGTGGAGCAGGGCGCCAAGTCGGGCGTGCTGGTGGTCGGCACCGACGGCCTGATGACGCAGCTGGCGCGCTGCTGCAAGCCGGCGCCGCCGGACCCGATCGTCGGCTTTGTCACGCGCGGCAAGGGCGTGTCGATCCACCGCGCCAGCTGCAAGAACTTCGCCGAGATGGCGGCCAAGGCGCCCGAGCGCGTGCTCGACACGGCCTGGGGCCTGACCGGTTCCGACACGGTCTACCCGATCGACATCTTCATCCTGGCGCAGGACCGGCAGGGCCTGCTGCGCGACATCTCGGAGGTGCTGACGCGCGAGAAGATCAACGTGATCGGCGTGAACACGCAAAGCGCCAAGGGCCAGGCGCGCATGGTGTTCACGGCCGAGATCGGATCGACCGGCCAGCTGCAGAAGGCGATCGCGGCGATCGCCGAGGTGCAGGGAGTGCTGGAGGCCAAGCGGACGTAGGGTGGGCAGCGCCACCCGTGCGGCAGGAACAGCCGCATCGGGTGTGCTGCCCACGCGTGACGCATGCATGGTGTTGGCTCCTGTGCGCATGCGAGCGACCCGTGCGCTTTGCCATTAACGGTATCATGTCAATATGCCGCTCTCGTCCCTGATCTACATGAAGCCCGGCCGCTGGGTCCACCTCGCCGCGCGCTATGCGCGCAGCTGGTGGCGCATGCTGCACCTGGGCGCCGTCGCCCTGGTGATGGCGCTGTCGCCCTCGACCTGGAACCGCGCCAACCGCCTGGCCACCTCGCGCCACATCTACGCCAGCACCTGGCAGGTGCTGCCCTGGTTCACGCTGCTGACGGCGCTGGTCAGCCTCGTCGTCATCCGCATCGTGCTGGTGACGGCGCAGAGCTACGGCCTGTCGCGCTTCGCCCTCGAGATGGTGGTGCGGGTGCTGGTGCTGGAGCTGATTCCGCTGTCGGCCGCGCTGTTCGCGGCGCTGCGCGCCGGCATGGCCTTCGACGCCGGCGCCATGGGCCTGGCCCGCAGCGGCGTGCCGGCCGACCTGGCCGCCGGCGAGACGCTGCTGCGCCTGCGCCGCGACCTGGTGCCGCAGGTGCTGGCGAACGCCTTCTCGGTCCTGAGCCTGGCGATGGCGAGCAGCTGCGTGGTGCTGCTGCTGGCCTACCTGAACGTGTACGGGCTGTCGCCGTGGGGGCTGGACGACTACACGCGCACCGTGGGGCGGGTGTTCGACCCCACCGTGACCATCGGCTTCGTGTTCAAGACCGTGCTGTTCGGGCTGGCCGTGGCCGTGATCCCCAGCGCGGCCATGCTGGAGATGCTGCGCCACGGGCGGCGCCAGCGCTCCAACGTCCAGCCGGGCGCCCTGCGCCTGCTGTTCGTGCTGCTGCTGATCGAGGCCAGTTCGCTGGCCGTCAAATACATCTGAATCGAGGATAACGCATGGCGGAATCGCTTCCGGACGAACCGAAACACGTCGAGACCAAGGCCCTGATCCTGCTGGTGGCGATCGGCGCGTTGATCGTCGCCTTCTTCCTGTACGTGATGTACGCCCGCGGCGTGTTCCAGGAAACCCAGACGCTGACCCTGGTGGCCGACGATTCCGAGGGCGTCATCCCGGGCATGGACATGACCTTCGCCGGCTTCCCGATCGGGCGCGTGCGCCAGGTCGACCTGGGCCAGGACGGCAAGGTCAACGTGCTGGTCGACATCGCCCGCGACGACGCCAGGTGGCTGCGCACCACCAGCGTGTTCACGCTCGAGCGCAGCGTCGTCGGCGAGACCCGGCTGCGCGCCTACAGCGGCATCCTGACCGACCCGCCGCTGCCCGACAAGGCCCAGCGGCCGGTCCTGCGCGGCGACGCCACCGCCGAGATCCCGCGCCTGCTGGCCACCGCGCGCACGCTGCTGGAAAACCTGGAAGCGCTGACGCGTCCCGATTCCGCCATCGGCAACACGCTGAACAACGTCGAGGCGCTGTCCGGCCGCCTGAACGGCCGCTACGGCGTGCTCGGCACGGCGCTGGGCGGCGACGCCGAGGCGCAGCAACTGCTGCAGACGCTGCGCCGCGTCGACACC
>DAMAFT010000835.1:0-2072 GCA_031995805.1 Massilia sp. | reverse complement strand
ACTGGTTCTCGGCCGTGTCGTACCACATGATGGGCGTGCCGACCGCCATGTTCACCCCGCTGTTCGTGATCTCGCGCACGTCGGGCTGGGCCGCCCACGTGATCGAGCAGCGCATCGAC
The DNA here is from genome assembly GCA_031995805.1 of Massilia sp. GTDB lineage: Bacteria > Pseudomonadota > Gammaproteobacteria > Burkholderiales > Burkholderiaceae_D > Telluria. The sequence continues at coordinate 1,953 of DAMAFT010000835.1, read as the reverse complement.
AACAAGATCATCCGCCCGAGCGCCAACTACGTGGGACCGGAAGACCTGAAGTTCGTGCCGCTGGCCGAGCGCAAGTAACAGCAATAGCCGCAGCTTCATTGCCGTCGTTTCCGCCTGCGCGGGAACGGCGGTTGATGTACCGCGGTCAATGGAAGAACATGATGAACAACGCATACCGCAAACCCCTGCACGGCACCAACCTGCACTACTTCGACGCCCGCGCCGCGGTCGAGGAGATCCAGGCCGGCGCCTGGGACAAGCTTCCCTACACCTCGCGCGTGCTGGCCGAGAACCTGGTGCGCCGCTGCGATCCCGCCGCGCTGGCGCCGTCGCTGCGCCAGCTCGTCGAGCGCCGGCGCGACCTCGACTTTCCCTGGTTCCCGGCGCGCGTCGTGTGCCACGACATCCTCGGCCAGACCGCGCTGGTCGACCTGGCCGGCCTGCGCGACGCCATCGCGGCGCAGGGCGGCGACCCGCGCCTGGTCAATCCGGTGGTGCCCACGCAGCTCGTGGTCGACCACTCGCTGGCCGTCGAATGCGGCGGTTTCGACCCCGACGCCTTCGCCAAGAACCGCGCCATCGAGGACCGCCGCAACGAGGACCGCTTCGACTTCATCGAGTGGACCCGCACCGCGTTCCAGAACGTCGACGTGATCCCGCCGGGGAACGGCATCCTGCACCAGATCAACCTGGAGCGCATGAGCCCCGTGGTGCAGGTGCGCGACGGCGTCGCCTTCCCGGACACCCTGGTCGGCACCGATTCGCACACGCCGATGGTCGACGCGCTGGGCGTGATCGCGATCGGGGTCGGCGGCCTGGAGGCGGAGAGCGTGATGCTGGGCCGCGCCTCGTACATGCGCCTGCCGGACATCGTCGGCGTGGAACTGTCGGGCCGGCCGGCCGAGGGCATCACCGCCACCGACATCGTGCTGGCGCTGACCGAGTTCCTGCGCAAGTCGAAGGTGGTGTCGAGCTACCTGGAATTCCACGGCGCCGGCGCCGCCAGCCTGACGCTGGGCGACCGCGCGACCATCTCCAACATGGCGCCGGAATACGGCGCCACCGCGGCCATGTTCGCCATCGACGAACAGACCATCAAGTACCTGCGCCTGACCGGCCGCGACGACGAGCTGGTGAAGCTGGTCGAGCTGTATGCGAAGGAAACCGGCCTGTGGGCCGACACGCTCGCGCACGTCGAGTACGAGCGCGTGCTGCACTTCGACCTGTCGACCGTGGTGCGCAACATCGCCGGGCCGTCGAATCCGCACAAGCGCGTGCCGACCTCGGAACTGGCGCAGCAGGGCATCGCCGGCACGGTGGAAAACGCGCCGGGCCTGATGCCGGACGGCGCCGTCATCATCGCGGCGATCACCAGCTGCACCAACACCAACAACCCGCGCAACATGGTGGCGGCCGGCCTGCTGGCGCGCAAGGCCAACGCGCGCGGCCTGCTGCGCAAGCCCTGGGTCAAGAGTTCGCTGGCGCCCGGATCGAAGGCGGTGGCGCTGTACATGGAAGAGGCGGGCCTGCTGGGCGAGCTGGAAACGCTCGGCTTCGGCATCGTCGCCTTCGCCTGCACCACCTGCAACGGCATGTCGGGCGCCCTCGACCCCGTCATCCAGCGCGAGATCGTCGAGCGCGACCTGTACGCGACCGCCGTCCTGTCCGGCAACCGCAACTTCGACGGCCGCATCCACCCGTATGCGAAACAGGCGTTCCTGGCGTCGCCGGCGCTGGTGGTGGCATATGCGATCGCCGGCACGATCCGCTTCGACATCGAGAAGGACGTGCTGGGCGTCGACGCCGACGGCCGTCCGGTACGCCTGGCCGACATCTGGCCGAGCGACGCCGAGATCGACGCCGTGGTGGAGCGGGCCGTCAAGCCGGAACAGTTCCGCAAGGTCTACGACATCATGTTCGCGCGGCCCTCGAACAGGTCGTCCGCCAGCAGGG
>DAMAFT010000834.1:0-2084 GCA_031995805.1 Massilia sp. | reverse complement strand
CGTCGAGCGCGCCACCCGCATGGTTCACCAGTTGCTGGCGCTGGAGCTCGCCCAGTCGGAGCCGCCGACCACCCCGCTGCCGCCGCTCGACCTGGGCGCGCTGGTGCGCGACCGCCTGGCCGCCGCCGTGCCGCTGGCGCTGCAGCGCGCCATCGAGATCGAGTTCCAGGCCGACGCCGAATGCCTGCTGCCGCTGCACGTGGAAAGCGTCGGCGCCCTGGTCGACAACCTGGTCAGCAACGCCATCAAGTACTCGCCCGAGGGCGGCACCATCGAGGTGGCCCTGCAGCCCTGCGCCGGCGGCTGCCGCCTGAGCGTGGCCGACCAGGGGCCGGGCATCGATCCGGCGCTGCAGCAGAAGGTGTTCGAGCGCTTCTACCGGATTCCGGGCCAGGACCAGCCCGGCAGCGGGCTGGGGCTGGCGATCGCGGAGCGGGCGGCGGAGAGGAATGCGGGGGCGATACGGCTGGAGAACCGGGGCGAAGGAAGCGGGTTGCGGGTGGTGGTGGAGTTTGCGGCGGCGTAATCCGCGTCCGGGGTCCGTTCAGGCACCCTTCAGCGGAAACCGGCGGGCCTTCAGATAGAACGCGGCGCCCGCTCCGCCTGCGGCAAGTGCCGGATACTCGCCAGCCGGCAGCCGGATCCACGAACCCGCCGCGCACTCCCGCCCATCGACGACCACGCTGCCCTCCAGCACCAGCAGCTCGGCGCCGTCGACCGCCCCCGCGAACACGACGGCGCCGGGCGGCACGCGCTGCAGGCACACCCGCTCCCCGCCGTCGTCGAACAGCGGACAGACGTCGCGCTCGCCTTCCCGTTGCCAGTTGGACGGCTCCCGGGTATCGACGCGCACCGTCCGCCGCTCGCCCGTCGCCATCTGCCGCAGCTTGACGAAGATGACGGCGCCGTCGCGGCTCGACGGCCGGTGCGACGAACCAGGCGGATTGCGCAGGTACCAGCCGGCCGGGTAGTCGCCGTGCTCGTCCGAGAAGGTGCCGGACAGGACCAGGATTTCCTCGCCGCCCGGATGGGCATGCGGCGGGAAGCTGGAACCGGGCGCATAACGGACGATGCTGGTGGCGCGCGCCTGCTCGGCGCCGATGCGGTCGAGCATGATACGCTCGACGCCCTGCTGGGGCGACGCGACCCAGTCGACCTGGCCGGGCAGGACGACGACGGTGCGGGAAAAATCGGCATTGACCAGCATGGCAAGGCTCCGGGGCGACGGGAAGCCCGCATGATAGTCCATCCCGGCCGGGGCCGCCTCCCACGGCGCCGCCCGTTCCTCAGCGACCGGCCGCGCGCCGCTCCTGCGCCGCCGCCAGCAGCCGCTCGACGTCGGCCATGGCCGCCGGCTTGGTGAGGTGCGCGTCGAAGCCGGCGTTGTGCGAACGGTCGCGGTCCTGCGCCGTGCCCCACCCGGTCAGCGCGGCCAGGAAGATCCCGTCGCCGCCAGGCAGGCGCCGGATCGCGGCGGCGGCATCGTAGCCGCTCAGGCCCGGCATGCCGATGTCGAGGATGGCCAGGTCGAAGGGCCTTGCCGTCGCCCGCGCGAGCGCGCGCAGGCCGTCGTGCACCAGCTCGACCTCGTGGCCCGCCGCTTCCAGCAGGGCGGCCATCATCGCCGCGGCGTCGACATTGTCGTCCGCGACCAGGACGCGCAGCGGCCACACCGCCCGCGCGGCCGGCAGCGCGGGCGGTGCGGCGGCCACGGCGCCGTCGGCGGCCGCGGGCGCGAGCGGCAGGCGCACGATGAAAGTGCTGCCGCGGCCCTCGCCGGCGCTTGCCGCCTCCACCGTCCCGCCGTGCATCTGCACCAGGCTGCGCACAAGCGACAGGCCGATGCCCAGCCCGCCCTGCGACCTTCCCATATTGCGCGACACCTGGTTGAACATGTCGAACACCTCGCCCAGGGCGCCGGCCGGGATGCCGATGCCGCTGTCGGCGACGGCGATCTCGACGCCGCCGCGCGCCGCGCGCACCTCGACCGCGATGCGCCCGCCCGCCGGCGTGTACTTGGCCGCATTGCCGAGCAGGTTGCTCAGCACCTGGGCCAGGCGCACCGGGTCGGCAATGCGGCCAAG
>DAMAFT010000833.1:0-2091 GCA_031995805.1 Massilia sp. | reverse complement strand
CGGCCAGTAGTTCATCTGGACGTTGATGTTGGTGTGGTAGTCGCTGTTCCACGGCGGCGTCAGGCTGTTGTTCCACAGGCCTTGCAGGTTGGCCGGCAGCGCTCCGCGCGAACTCGAGGCCAGCAGGTAGCGGCCGTACTGGAAGTACTGCGCCTCCAGTTCCGGATCCCGCCCGTCCTTCGTGTAGGCCAGGATGCGCGCGTCGGTCGGCAGCGCACGCCGCTGCGGCGCGCTGTCGCCCAGGTCCAGGCCAACGCGGCCCAGCAGCGCGCCGAAGTCGCGTTCGTGCTCGGCGCGCAGCCGGTCCGCCGGCAGGGCCGTCGCGGCGTCCACCTGCGCGGTCACGCGCGCCAGCGGATGCTCGCCCTGGAAGCGGCGCGCGGCGTCCAGCGCGTAGCTGGTGCCGGCGCCCAGCACCAGGGTCAGCGCGTCGCAGCCGGAAAACACGATGCGCTTGCCCTCGATGCGCACCTGGCCGCCGACGTTCAGCACCTGCACCTGGCTGGCATAGCTCATCGCATTGGTGCTGGGCGCCGCCCTGTCCTGATCCTGCTTCGGCTGGCCCGGCAGCACCCAGCCCGCTAGCGAGCCGGTCGCGTACAGGCGCTGGCCGGCGGCGACGACGTGGGCGCCGTGGCGGTCGGTGAGCTCGATGGCGCCGCTGTACTGGCCGGGACGGTCCGCCGTCATGCGCAGCACGATCACCTGGGCCGGGTTGCTGGCCCAGGCCTCGCGCCGGAACCGTACGCCGTCCTTCTCGTAGGCGACGGCGTGGATGCCGTGCGCCAGGTCGAGCGTGCGCCGGTAGCCGTGCACGCCGGCGTCGTGGCCGCGCAGCTCGACGAACAGGTCGCCGAAGGGCTGGTAGGCGCCCATCGCCTTGTCGTCGCCGGTCCACAGCGTGATGTCGTTGAACTGCAGGTGCTCGCGCGCCGGCTGGCCAAACACCATGGCGCCGATGCGGCCGTTGCCGATCGGGAGCGCCTCGCGTTCCCAGCCGGTGTCGTTGTCCGGCGCCGGACGGTCGTAGCGCAGCACCAGCTCGGGCGCGGCGCAGGCCGGCACGACGGCCGCCGCGGCGCCCAGCGCCAGCACGGCGGCGACTGCGGCGGCGAGCTTATGAAATCGATTACTTGAGCGGATCTGCGGCATGGTCTGGGCGCTTCGATGCGGTTCAGGGAACGGGCTTGCCGTAGACGATGCCGCGGCCGGCGGTGCTCATGTAGACCACGCCGAAACGGTTCATGTCGCCGACCACGAGCTGGCCGTCGCCGGGACCGCCATACTGGTGGGCGTCGTCGTTGATGCGCGCCCAGGTGGCGCCGCCGTCGAGCGAGCGGTGCAGGCCGCGCACGCCGCCCGCCGTGCCCCAGATGTAGATCGCCGGGACCTGCGCGCCCGGCGCGGCCTGGCCGAAGCCGACCGCACCGCACCAGCTCACGCCGGGCAGCGTGGCGAACCGGGCGCCGCCGTCGGTCGAATGCGCCAGGCCGCCGCCCTTCAGCGCGACCCACAGGTCGCCGGCGCGGCCGGGCATCGTGCGGATCAGCGGCGCGCCGCCCGCCGCCAGGCTGGCGCGCGGGGCGAACGTGGCGCCGCCGTCGCTGCTAGCCAGCAGCGCGCCAGTCTCCTGCTCGTAGGCATAGAACACGCCGGCGTCGACCGGATCGGCCGCGGGGCGCAGCCCGGCGCGCGCCAGGCCCTCGACCCGGGTCCAGCTGGCGCCACCGTCGGCCGAGCGCCAGGCGACGGCCGCGCGCTCCGGCACGTGCAGCAGCACGGCGCCGTCGGCCGACATCGCCACCACGCCGCGCCGCCCCTGCAGGGCCGGCGTCTTCGTCCAGTGCTCGCCGCCGTCACTGGTCAGGTACATGCTGTCGCCCAGGCGCACCATGGTGCGCGGGCTGCGCGCGGCATAGTCGAGGCCCGTCGTCGTGCCCATCTGGGGCGCGTGGATGCGGCCGTGGCGGGACGGGTCGTCGTGCAGGTAGCCGTCGATGTCGCCGATGGCCGACACCAGCGGGCCGCCGGGAATGCTGACGAGGCCCAGCGGCACCATCTCTTCCATGCCGGCGACGGTGAAGGTCCAGG
>DAMAFT010000832.1:0-2094 GCA_031995805.1 Massilia sp. | reverse complement strand
TCGAAGTCGTAGTGCAGGTGCATGTCGATCAGCGAGAACTCGACCTGGCGCAGCGTCTGCATCCCGGACTGGAAGTTCTTCGCGGCCAGCATCTTGTCGTACAGGGCGCGCGGCAGCGGTTCGCCCGTCCTGACGTGGGACGTCATGCCCTGCAGGACGTCCCACTCCCAGCAGAAGTTTTCCATGAACTGCGACGGCAGTTCCACTGCATCCCATTCGACGCCGGAAATGCCGGACACCGACAGCTCGTCGACCTCGGTCAGCATGTGGTGCAGGCCGTGGCCGAATTCGTGGAACAGCGTGGTCACTTCGTCGTGGGTGAACAGCGAGGGCTGCAGCTTGCCGTCGGCGTCCGGCGCGGGCGGCGTGAAGTTGCAGGTCAAATACGCGATCGGCGTCTGCACGATGCCGCCCGTGGCCAGGCGGCGGCCGCGCGCATCGTCCATCCAGGCGCCCTGGCCCTTGCCCGGGCGGGCGTACAGGTCCAGGTAGAACTGGCCGACCAGCTGGCCGTTTTTCTCGATGCGGTAGAAGCGCACGTCCGGATGCCAGACCGGCGCGTCGTCCGGGGCGATCGTCACGTCGAACAGCTTCGAGATGACGCCGAACAGGCCGGTCACGACCTTATGCTCGGGGAAGTATTCCTTCACTTCCTGGGCCGAGAAGGCATAGCGCCGTTCGCGCAGCTTTTCCGAGGCGTAGGCCACGTCCCAGGCCTGCATCTGTTCCAGGCCCAGCTCGTCCTTCGCGAAGGCGCGCAGTTCGGCGAGGTCCTTTTCGGCGTACGGGCGGGCGCGGCGCGCCAGGTCTTCCAGGAATTCGATCACGTGCTCGGGACTCTCGGCCATCTTCGGCTCGAGCGAGACGTTGGCGAAGCTCTGGAAATCGAGCAGCTTGGCTTCCTCGTCGCGCAGCTTCAGGAGCTGGGCGATGTTGGAGGTGTTGTCCCACTTCTCGACCTGCGAGAACACGGCGCCCATCTCGGACGCCTTGGTGGCGTTGGCGCGGTAGATCGTTTCGCGCAGGGTGCGGCTGTCGGCGAACTGCAGCACCGGGAAGTAGGACGGGAAATGCAGCGAGAACTGCCAGCCGGCCTTGCCGTCGCGCTCGGCCGCGGCGCGCGCGGCCTGCTTCGCGTCGTCCGGCAGACCGGCCAGTTCGGCTTCGTCCTCGACCAGCAGCTTGTAGTCGTTGGTGGCGTCCAGCACGTTTTCCGAGAAGCGGGTCGACAGGGCGGCCTGCTGTTCCTGGATCTCGGCGAAGCGTTCCTTCTGCTTTTCCGGCAGCTCGGCGCCGCCCAGGCGGAAGTCGCGCAGCGCGTTCTCGACGATGCGCTTGCGCGCCGCCGACAGGTTCACGAAGTCCGGATTGGCGCGCAGCTGCTTGTACTTGTCGAACAGCGCCTCGTTCTGGCCCAGTTCCGTCCAGAACTCGGTCACCTTCGGCTGGTTCTCGTTGTAGGTGGCGCGCAGCTCGGGCGTGTCCATCACGTGGTTCAGGTGGTTGACCACGCCCCAGGCGCGGCCGAGCCGTTCGGTGGCTTCCTCGAGCGGCACCACGAAGTTGTCCCAGGTGACGCCGTCGCCGGGCGCTTCCAGCGACGTCACGACGGTGCGCGCGTCGGCGATCAGTCGTTCGATCGCGGGCGTCACGTGTTCGGGACGGATCAGGTCGAAACGGGGCAGGCCCGAAAAGTCGAGGAGGGGATTGCCGGTATCAGTCGTAGTCATCGCTTGCGTCCTTGTTGTTTCAATCTCGCCGCCATCTTAACCGGGCCTGCCGTTTCCGGTATTACGAACGGCGCGCCACGCGCTCCGCCGCTTCCACCGTATTCATCAGCAGCATCGTGATGGTCATCGGCCCCACGCCGCCCGGCACCGGGGTGATGTGGGACGCGACTTCCTTGACGCTGTCGAAGTCGACGTCGCCGCACAGCTTGCCTTCGTCGTTGCGGTTGATGCCCACGTCGATCACGATGGCGCCCGGCTTGACCATGTCGCCGGTCAGCGTGTCGCGGCGGCCGACGGCGGCCACGACGATGTCGGCCTGGCGGGTGTGGTAGGCCAGGTCGGCGGTACCGCTATGGCATATGGT
>DAMAFT010000831.1:0-2097 GCA_031995805.1 Massilia sp. | reverse complement strand
CCCGCACCGGCCCCGGCGCCGCTGCCCACGCCTGGGCCCACGCCCGCGCCCACGCCTGCGGCGCAGCCCGCGCCCGCGCCGGCGCCGCAGGCCGCCGCCGCCAGCGACGAGCTGCTGGCGCTGGCCAGCCAGGCGCGCCTGCATGCCGGCCAGCTGCGGCCCTGGATCGCCGGCCTGCAGCGCGACAAGCGCCAGCAGCGCCTGCTGGCCGACACGCTCGACCGCCTGCAGGAAGCGGCCGCCGCGGCGGGCGACCCGGCCATGCAGGAACTGGTGCGCGAGGCGCTCGAGCGCGCCCGCCCGCTGCAGGGCGGCCTGCAGCGCGCCATCGTCGACGCCGAGACCTACGAGCACCGCGCGCTGAACCTGTCGGCGCGCCTGGCCGACGGCCTGCTCGGGCTGCGCATGTGCCCGTTCCGCGACGGCGTGCACGCGCTGCCGCGCATGGTGCGCGACCTGGCGCGCGGCATCGGCAAGGACGTGCGCGTGGAAATCGCCGGCGCCGACACGCTGCTCGACCGCGCCGTGCTGGCCAGGATGGAAGGTCCGCTGAACCAGCTGCTGCGCAATGCCGTCGACCACGGCATGGAAACCCCGGACGAGCGCCGCGCCGCCGGCAAGCCGGCGCACGGCACCATCCGCCTGGACGCGCGCCACCGCGGCGGCATGCTGGCGATCGAGGTGGCCGACGACGGCCGCGGCGTCGATCCCGAGCGCATCCGCCGCGCCGTGCTGGCGCGCGGCCTGGCGGCGCCCGCGGTGGCCGGGGCGCTGTCCCAGGCCGAGCTGATGGAATTCCTGTTCCTGCCCGGCTTTTCGCTGAAGGACAGCGCCACCGAGATGTCCGGCCGCGGCGTCGGCATGGACGTCGTGCACGAGGCGGTGCGCGCCCTGAACGGCAGCGTGCGCGCCGAGTCGCGCCCGGGCCAGGGCTTCCGCACCGCCATGACGCTGCCACTGACGCAGTCGGTCGTGCGCGCCCTGGTCGTCGACGTGCTGGGCGAAGCCTATGCGCTGCCGATCGCGCGCATCGGCCGCGTGCTGCGCGTGGCGGGCGCGGACGTGCGCACGCTGGCCGGGCGCCAGTTCGTCGAGCTGGACGGCGAACAGGTCGGCCTGGCGCCGGCCGCGCAGGTACTGGACCTGGGCCGCGCCGCCGCCGCCGACACGCTGGACGTGGTCGTGATCGGCACGGCCGGCGAGCGCTACGGCCTGGTCGTGGACGCCGTGCGCGGCGAGCAGAGCCTGACGGTGCAACCGCTCGAACCCGTCTTCGGCAAGCTGCGCGACATCGCCGCCGCCGCCCTGCTCGACGACGGCGCGCCTGCCCTGGTGCTGGACGTGCCCGACCTGCTGCTGTCGATCGCGCGCCTGCTCGGCGACGGCGCGTCGCTGCGCCTGGCCACGGGCGCGGCGACGCGCCGCGGCCAGCGGCGCGTGCTGGTGGTCGACGATTCGCTCACGGTGCGCGAGATGCAGCGCAAGCTGCTGGCCGCGCGCGGCTACGCGGTCGAGGTCGCGCTCGACGGCGTCGACGGCTGGAACCAGCTGCGCGCCGGCGCCTTCGACCTGGTCGTCACCGACATCGACATGCCGCGCCTGGACGGCATCGGCCTGCTCGAGCGGATCCGGCGCGACCCGCGCCTGCACCGGCTGCCGGTGATGATCGTGTCGTACAAGGACCGCCCGGAAGACCGCGCGCGCGGCCTGGAAGCCGGCGCCGACTACTACCTGGCCAAGGGCGCCTTCCACGACGCCACCCTGCTGGAAGCGGTGCAGGACCTGGTCGGCGACCCGACCTTCGACGCCGGGGAGGCGCCATGAGGATCGGCATCGCCAACGACAGCCCGACCGCGGCCGAGGCCCTGCGCCGCGCGCTGCTGGTCGGCGGCGAGCACCAGCTGGCGTGGACCGCGCGGACCGGGCTCGACGCCGTGCGCCTGTGCGCCGACCTGCCGCCCGACCTGGTGCTGATGGACCTGGCCATGCCGCTGCTGGACGGCGTCGAGGCCACCCGCCGCATCATGGCCGAGTCGCCGTGCGCGATCCTGGTGGTGACGGCGCGCCCGCAGGACAACGTCAACATGGTGTTCCGCG
>DAMAFT010000830.1:0-2098 GCA_031995805.1 Massilia sp. | reverse complement strand
CGAATACGATCCGACCTGGGACTTGTCGGGCATGGTGCAGCAGGCGCAGTTCACGCTGAACCTGGGCCGCGCGGTGGCGGATGCGCCGGCGCTGCCGGCATGGAAGGCGGGGGACCAGTTCGGGAAGGTGCGGGAAGGGGCCAGATAACGCACCGATGCCGTCGTCCCCGCGCAGGCGGGGATGACGGTGCCCATGTTGCGCAAGCGGGTCAGCCCGCCGCCTTGCACTCCCCCGCCGCCGCCAGGATCTGCGCCAGCTTGCCGATCTCCACCGGCTTGACCAGGTGGTGGTCGAAGCCGGCCTGGCGCGACAGCTCGCGGTCGCGCTGCTGGCCGTAGCCGGTCAGCGCCACGTAGACGGCGCCGGCGTGGCGCGGGTCGCGGCGCAGGCGCCGCACCAGTTCGTAGCCGGTCATGTCGGGCAGGCCGATGTCGAGGATGAACACGTCGGCGGCGCCGTCCTGCGCCGCCTTCAGGGTGCTGGACGCGTCCTCGTACACGTGCACCGCATGGCCGTGGGCGCGCAGCAGCACCGCCAGCGAATGGCCGGCGTCGCCGTTGTCGTCGACGATGGTCACGGCCAGCGGACGCGCTTCGCCGCTGCCCTCGCCCGTGCGTACCGCCTGGCCGACCTCGGCGTCGGCCAGCGGCAGCGTCACCGTCATCGTCGTGCCCTGCTGCGCGCCGGCGCTGTGCGCGGCCACCTGGCCGTTGTGCATGCGCACGATGCTCTTCACCAGCGCCAGGCCGATGCCCAGCCCGCCCTGCGAGCGGTCGGGCGCGCGGTCGGCCTGGGTGAACAGGTCGAACACGTGCGGCAGCAGCTGGGCGTCGATGCCGCTGCCGTTGTCGCGCACGCAGACCTCGGCCGCGGCGCCGTCGCTGACCACCGCGATGACGATCCTGCCGCCCTGCGGCGTGTACTTGGCCGAATTGTTGAGCAGGTTGACCAGCACCTGGATCAGGCGCGTGCGGTCGCCCTCGACCGGCACCGGATCGGGCGGCAGCTCGACGCTCAGCGCGTGCAGGCGTTCCTCGATGTGCGGGCGCGCCTGCTCCACCGCGGCCATGGCGACCTTGTTCAGGTCGAGGATCTCGTTTTCCAGCTTCACCAGCCCGCGCGTGACGCGCGAGACGTCCAGCAGGTCGTCGACCAGCTCCGTCATGTGGCGCACCTGGCGCGAGATGATGTTGCTGGCCTTCAGGCGCAGGCCCTCGTTCACTTCGGGCAGGCGCAGCAGCTGGGCGGCGCTGGTGATCGGCGCCAGCGGGTTCCTCAGCTCGTGCGCCAGCATCGCCAGGAACTCGTCCTTCATCTTGTTGTGGCGCTCGGCCTCGGAGCGCGCGGCGCGTTCCGACGCCAGCAACTGGTCGCGCTCCTGCGCCGAGCGCTGCGCCATGCCGTACAGGCGCGCATTGTCGATCGCGATCGCGGCCTGCACCGCGAAGGCGCCGACCAGTTCCTCGGTGCGCGCGCCGAACATGGCCGGCCTGGCGTGGCCGAACACCAGCCAGCCGATCGGCTCGCCCGCGCGCGACACCACCGGCGCCGCCAGCCAGCTGCGCACCGGCGGCTGCGCGGCCGCGCCGCCCAGCTGCGCCGCCAGCGCGGCGTAGCGCGGATCGGCCTGGATGTCGTCGCAACGCGTCGGCGCGCCACCGCACGGACGGCCGGTGCAGGGGCAGCCGTCCGTCCCGGCACCGGCGCGCAGGCCGGCGAACGCCTCGCGCCGCGGACCGGACAGCATGTGCAGCGGGCAGGCCTCGCCGTCGCCGTCGTCCTTGGCGCCGTCGTAGAAGAAGGCGCCCGCCTCCGCGCCGGTGAGCTGGGTGGCGGCGTCGGTGATCGCCTGCATCAGCGGCGCGAAGTCGATGGTCGAGGCCAGCGTCTCGCTGGCGCCCTTCATCAGCTCGAGCACCCGCGTCTCCTCGCGCAACAGGTGCTCGGCGCGCACGCGCCGCACGGCTTCCCAGGTGCGCCGCGCGACGTCTTCCAGCATCCCGACCTCGTCGGGAATCCAGCGCTGCGGCGCCGGCTCGTGCACGAACACCAGCGCTTCCAGGCGGCCGTCTTCCATCAGCGGCACGACGATGCCGG
>DAMAFT010000829.1:0-2098 GCA_031995805.1 Massilia sp. | reverse complement strand
TGCCCACCGTACTGATCATCGATGACAATGCCGCCGTCGGCATCGCGCTGGACGTGCTGTTCTCGCTGCACGACATCGCCGCGCTGCGCGCGCTATCGCCCGAGGAGGGCCTGGCCATCCTCGAACGCGAGCCGGTCGACCTCGTCATCCAGGACATGAACTTCACGGCCGACACCACGTCGGGCGTGGAGGGCACGGCCCTGTTCCGCGCGATCCGCAAGCGCCACCCGGACCTGCCGGTGATCCTGCTGACGGCCTGGACCCACCTGGACGCGGCCGTCGACCTGGTCAAGGCCGGCGCGGCCGACTACCTGTCCAAGCCCTGGGACGACGACCGCCTGCTGGCCACGGTGACCAACCTCGTCGAGCTGGGCCAGGCCAACCGCGCCCTGAACCAGCGCCTGCAGCGCGAGCGGCGCGCCCGGCGCGAACTGGAAGAACGGTTCGACCTGCGCGGCCTGGTGTGGGCCGATCCGGCCACCGAGCGCGTGCTCAGCCTGGCCTGCCAGGTGGCGCGCGCCGACGTGCCGATCCTGATCACGGGGCCGAACGGCACCGGCAAGGAACGCATCGCCGAGATCATCCAGGCCAACTCGCAGGTGCGCGACGGTCCCTTCGTCGTGCTCAATTGCGGCGCCCTGCCCGCCGAGCTGATCGAGGCCGAGCTGTTCGGCGCCGACGCCGGCGCCTACACCGGCGCCTCGAAGGCGCGCGAGGGCAAGTTCGAGGCGGCCGACGGCGGCACCCTGTTCCTCGACGAGATCGGCAACCTGCCGCTGGCCGGGCAAATGAAGCTGCTGCGCGTGCTGGAGACAGGACGCTTCGAGCGCCTCGGCTCGAACCGCGAGCGCCAGGTCAAGGTGCGCGTGATCAGCGCCACCAATGCCGACCTGCCGGCGATGATCCGCCAGGGGACCTTCCGCGAAGACCTGTTCTACCGCCTCAACCTGATCGAGCTGAAGCTGCCGGCGCTGGCGGCGCGCCCGGGCGACATCCTGCCGCTGGCGCACGCCTTGCTCCCCGCCGGCAAGGCCCTGGCCCCGGCCGCGGAGAACGCGCTGCTGGCCCATGCCTGGCCCGGCAACGTGCGCGAGCTGAAGAACGTGATGGCGCGCGCCGGCCTGCTGGCCCAGGGCAGCACGATCCAGCCGGCCGACCTCGGCCTGCCGCTGGCGGGCGGCGCCGCGGCCGAGGCCGAGCCGGACCGCGACGCCATCGCCCGCGCGCTGGCGCGCGCCAACGGCGTCATCGCCCAGGCCGCGGCCGACCTCGGGCTGTCGCGCCAGGCGCTGTACCGGCGCATGGAACGGCTCGGCATCCCGCGTGGCGCCTGATCATGGCGCCTGACCGCGGCGGGCCGCGCCGGCGCCGCTTCTCGCTGGTCACGCGCTGGTCGGCCCTGGTCGGCACGCTGCTGGCCGTCGGCATCCTGATCGCGCTCGGCCTCGACCACCTGATGCCGGGCCGGCCGCTGGCGGTGCTGGCGACCTGCCTGCTGTGCGTGGTGCCGATCGCCGTCATCACCATCCGCACCCAGATCCAGCCGATCCTGTCGCTGTTCCGCGCCCTGGAAGGCACGGTGACCAGTTACCGCGACGGCGACTTTTCCTTCAGCCTGCACTGGGAACACAACGACGAACTGGCCGACCTGGTACGCGCCCACAACAACCTCGGCGAAGTGCTGCGCGAGCAGCGCCTCGGCCTGGTCCAGCGCGAACTGCTGCTCGACACCATGGTGCAGAACACGCCGGTGGCCATGCTGCTGGTGGCCGACGCGCCGACCGCCCATGCACCGGCCGGGCGCGCCATCGTCTACGCCAACCTGGCCGCGCGCCAGTTGCTGTCGAGCGGGCGCAAGCTCGAGGGCCACGCGCTCGGCGAAGTGCTGGCGCAGGCGGCGCCGGCCCTGGTCGAGGCGCTCGAGCGCGGCGGCGACGGCCTGTTCACGGCCGGCGCGGGCGAGGACGAGGAGGTCTACCACCTGGCGCGGCGCCACTTCAGCCTGAACGGCCGGCGTCACGAACTGCTGCTGCTGCGCCAGCTCACCGCCGAGCTGCGGCGCCAGGAAGTGCAGACCTGGAAGAAGGTGATTCGCGTG
>DAMAFT010000828.1:0-2103 GCA_031995805.1 Massilia sp. | reverse complement strand
CGGAACTGGACCGCGCGGCGCCGGCTGGGAAATAGCGCGGCGGAGCAGGCCGGCGCCGGACCCGGGCGTCAGGCGCCCAGGCCGCCAGCAGTACCCACAGCACGGCCAGCCCCGCCATCAGCGCGGGGAATGCGAGCATCGCCGCGCGCGGTCCCCAGCCATCGACGGCGCCGTGGATGTCCCAGTGGACCGGCAGGCGCGCCGGCAGCCGGTCCCGGGCGCGCAGCACGGCGGCAAGCAGCACGCCGACCAGCGCCGCCGACTGCAACACGAAACGTTTCTTCATTGGCGTCCTCCCTTGGCGATGTCCACGGTCCAGGCCAGCACGTCCTGCAGGACCGTCGTGTCGAGCGCGTACCAGATCGTCTGGCGGTCGCGCCGGCTGCTGACCAGGCCGGCTTCCTTGAGCACCGAGAAATGGTGCGAGATGGTGGGCTTGGTCATGTCGAAATGCGATGCCACGTCGCACGCCGTCATTTCCTCCTTGCGCAGAAGGTGCAGGATCGCGCGCCGCGTGGGGTCGGCAAGGGCCTTGAAGACGTCGTTGATGCCTGCCATGCTTCGAAGCTTTTCTAATTAGACGATGTTTTAAATATGGGAGTACATGTCGATCGCGTCAAGCATCGCGGCGGTCGTGCGAATCGTTACGTTCTGGCGCGCGGCCTTCGGCGCCGAGGAAATCGTGCGCCTGTCATGCCGGACGGGAAACTCGGCCATGCCATGCTGCGCATCGGCGATTCGATGCTGATGCCGGCCGACGAATTCCCACCCACGTGCGCGACGTGCCGGTGCAGGCGACGCGCGCCGGGGTGCAGCGGATGTTCGCGGCCGGCGCGCGGGCCTGATGCATGGGCCTGATGCGGCCGGCGCCGGCAGGTTTTACTGCGCGGCACTATCATCTCCTTTTCACTTGCCCGAGGAGACCATCGTGCCCGATTCCGCCACCCCCATCGATCCCGCCGCCATCCTGCGCATCGCCGCGTTCTCGGACGGCGACGCGGGCGGCAATCCGGCCGGCGTCTGGATCGGCGCCGCGCTGCCGCCGGCCGCCGAGATGCAGCGCCTGGCGCACGCCGTCGGCTTTTCCGAGACGGCCTTCGCCGCGCCCGCCGGCGCAGGATGGCGCGTGCGCTATTTCTCGCCCGCGGCCGAGGTGCCGTTCTGCGGCCACGCCACCATCGCGCTGGGCGCGGCGCTGGCCCGCGCGCATGGCGACGGCACCTTCGCGCTGGCGCTGAACGCCGCCGACATCACCGTCGCGGGCCGCCGCGACGGCGCGCGCGTGGCCGCCGCGCTGCAGTCGCCGCCGACGCGCAGCCGCCCGGCCGACGCCGCCCTGGTCGAGGCGGCGCTGGCCCTGTTCGGATACCGCGCCGCCGACCTCGACCCGCGCATCGCGCCCGGCCTGGCGCATGCGGGCGCCGACCACCTGGTACTGGCGTTGTCCAGCCGCGCGCTGCTGGCGGCCATGCGCTACGACCTGGAGGCGGGCAGGGCGCTGATGGCGGAGCATGGCCTGACCACCATCGTGCTGGCCTGGGCCGAGTCGGCGCGCCTGTTCCATACGCGCAACCCCTTCGCCGTCGGGGGCGTCTACGAGGACCCGGCCACCGGCGCCGGTACCGCCGCGCTGGCCGGCTACCTGCGCGACCTCGGCTGGCCGCACGGCGGCGCCATCGACGTGGTGCAGGGCGAGGACATGGGCATGCGCTCACGCCTGCACGCCACCATCGGCCCCGAGCCCGGCGCGTCGATCCGCGTGGCGGGCATGGCGCGTTTTCTTTCTTGACGGAGGACGCTTTGGCTCAGCAGTGAAATGAGGGCAAAAAGCACGCTTGCTCAGCCATTAGAAAACCCCTTGAATCTTGATAATAATCAATATCACTTTCAGACGTTGACCCGACAAGACCAAGGAGCAGCACATGGAATCGCGTGCACCAGCCCACCGCAGCGACCCGGACCAGGCCATCCGCTTGGACGACCGCATCGCACCCACCGTCAGGACCGAGCGCTTGCCGTTCACCGTCCGCGCGGTCGAGACGGAGGCGGACCTGCGCAAGGCCGTCAAGGTGCGCCAGGCCGCGTATGCGCGCCACGTGCCCG
>DAMAFT010000827.1:0-2114 GCA_031995805.1 Massilia sp. | reverse complement strand
CGTAATAGGCGTCGTAGTAGCCGTGGCACAGCACGTAGGTGCCGACCATGATGCGGCGCTGGACTTCCTTGCCGAAACCCTGGGCGCGCGTCTTCTTGTACATGTCCTGCAGGTCGGTGTATTCCGGGGCGCGGTAGCCGTAGCGCACGCCGTCGAAGCGCGACAGGTTGGACGAGGCCTCGGCCGGGGCGATGATGTAGTACACCGGGATCGACAGCGACGTCTTCGGCAGCGAGATCTCGACCAGCGTGGCGCCCAGCTTCACGAATTCGTCCAGCGCGGCGCGCACGGCGTGCTCGACGTCGGCGGCCAGGCCCTCGCCGAAGTATTCCTTCGGCACGCCGATGCGCAGGCCGTCCAGCGGTTGTTCGAGATCGCGCGCGAAGTCCTCGCGCACGTTGCCCTGCTCGACGGTGAGGCTGGTCGAGTCGCGCGCGTCGAAGCCGACCATCTCGTTCAGCAGCAGGGCGCAATCCTCGGCGGTGCGCGCCATCGGGCCACCCTGGTCGAGCGACGAGGCGAACGCGATCATGCCGAAGCGCGACACGCGGCCGTAGGTCGGCTTGATGCCGGTGATGCCGCAGAACGCGGCCGGCTGGCGGATCGAGCCGCCGGTGTCGGTGCCGGTGGCGGCAGGCGCCAGGCGCGCGGCGATCGCGGCGGCCGAGCCGCCCGAGGAGCCGCCCGGCACGGCCAGCGCGTCCCAGGGGTTCTTGACGGCGCCGAAGGCCGAGTTCTCGTTCGAGGAACCCATGGCGAATTCGTCGCAGTTCAGCTTGCCCAGCGTGACCATGCCGGCGTCGGCGAACTTGCCGACCACGGTGGCGTCGAAGGGGCTGACGTAGTTGCCCAGCATGTTCGAGGACGCCGTCGAGCGCCAGCCGCGGGTGACGAAGATGTCCTTGTGCGCGATCGGGATGCCGGTCAGCGGGCCGGCCAGGCCGGCGGCCAGGCGCTCGTCGGCCGCCTTCGCCTGGGCCAGCGACAGTTCCGGGTTCACGTCCAGGAAGGCGTTGTGGCCGCTGGCGGCGATGCGGTCGAGGTAGTGCCGGGTCAGCTCGGTCGCCGAGAGTTGTTTCGCGTGCAGGAGCGTCGACAGCTCCTTGATGGTCTTGTTATGCATGATTTACGACGATCCCTGCTGGTTATTCGATAACTTTGGGCACCAGGTACAGGCCGTCCTGGGCTTTCGGCGCCGGAGCCTGGTACTCCTCGCGGCGGTTTTCCTCGGTGACCACGTCGTCGCGCAGGCGCAGCGGCTGCGCCATGATGGCGGACAACGGTTGCGACAGCGGCGCAACACCGCTGGTGTCCACGGCCTGCATCTGCTCGGCCAGGGCGAAAATCCCGTTCAGTTCGTTCAGGGCGATTTCGGCGTGAGCCTCGTCCATATCGAGCTGGGCCAGGTTGGCGATCCGTTTTACGTCTGAAAGTGTCAGGGACATGGCAAATGGCGCGGCCGGGGCCGCGTTCGAAAGATGATTATGCAGATAATGAAATTTGGATAACGGCGCGCTAAAGCCGATAAAAGCTTGGTAATACCGCCGATCTCGCCTGCCGATTTGGGGGCGAATCCACCCGTTTTTCAGCGTTTAATCGACAAATTATAAGGTAGAATGGCGGGCTAATGCGTTCTCGGCGCCGAAAGGAGCCTCGACCGGCCGCCTCGTGCGGCAGCTGTTTCGTCGAGGTGGCCATCGGCCAACCGCCACGCGATGACAAGCCCGCGACGCCCAGCTGCGATCGCGGCAAGGATTCCCGATCAATGTCGCGGACTCCGGCCCCATCTCCGGAGTCCCTTTTTAGGCGCACCGCGTTGCGCATCAGGACACACATGTTTGGTTTTTTACGCAGCTATTTTTCGAATGACCTGGCCATCGACCTGGGCACCGCCAACACGCTGATCTACGTGCGCGGCCTGGGCATCGTGCTGGACGAGCCGTCGGTCGTCGCGATCCGCCAGGAAGGCGGCCCCAACGGCAAGAAGACGATCCAGGCGGTCGGCAAGGAAGCCAAGCAGATGCTCGGCAAGGTCCCCGGCAACATCGAGGCGATCCGTCCCATGAAGGATGGCGTGATCGCCGACTTCACCGTCACCGAGCAGATGCTCAAGC
>DAMAFT010000826.1:0-2119 GCA_031995805.1 Massilia sp. | reverse complement strand
TGGGGCTGGCTGGTGCGCTACATGCACTCGACCGGCGCCTCGGCCTTCTTCATCGTCGTCTACCTGCACATGACCCGGGGCCTGCTGTACGGCTCCTACCGCAAGCCGCGCGAACTGATCTGGCTGTTCGGCTTCGCGATCTTCCTGTGCCTGATGGCCGAGGCCTTCTTCGGCTACCTGCTGCCGTGGGGCCAGATGTCGTACTGGGGCGCCCAGGTGATCGTCAACCTGTTCGGCGCGATCCCGGTCGTCGGCAACGACCTGTCGCTGTGGATCCGCGGCGACTACGTGGTGTCGGACGCCACCCTGAACCGCTTCTTCGCCTTCCACGTGATCGCGATCCCGCTGGTGCTGCTGGGCCTGGTGGCCGCCCACCTGATCGCGCTGCACGAAGTCGGCTCGAACAACCCGGACGGCATCGAGGTCAAGGACAACCTCGGCCCGGACGGCCACGGCGTCGACGCCATCCCGTCGCACCCGTACTACACGACCAAGGACCTGTTCGGCGTCTCGATGTTCCTGCTGATCTACAGCGCCATCGTGTTCTTCGCGCCGGAAATGGGCGGCTACTTCCTGGAGTACAACAACTTCATCCCGGCCGACTCGCTCAAGACCCCGCCGCACATCGCGCCGACCTGGTACTTCACGCCGTTCTACTCGGTGCTGCGCGCCACGACGTCCGACTTCATGTGGGTCGTGATGGCCGGCCTGGCCGCCTACGTCGTGTTCATCTGGCTGCGCTCGCGCCTGTCGCAGAAGGCCAAGCTCGGCATCACCGTGCTGGCCATCGTGCTCGAGATCGGCATGCTGCCGCAGGTGCTGGACGCGAAGTTCTGGGGCGTGGTGCTGTTCGGCTCGGCCGTCGTGATCCTGGCCCTGCTGCCGTGGCTCGACCATTCGCCGGTGCGCTCGATCCGCTACCGCCCGAACTGGCACAAGACCGTGTACGGCGTGTTCTTCGTCGCCTTCCTGGTGCTGGGCTACCTCGGCACCCAGTTGCCGACCGCGGCCTTCACGCTGCTGGCCCAGGCCTGCACGCTGTTGTACTTCAGCTTCTTCCTCCTGATGCCGTGGTGGAGCACCTGGGGCCGCTTCAAGCCGGTCCCGACCCGTGTCACCTTCACCCCGCATTGATGCCGGAAACTAGCCAAAGGACAACCATGAACTTTTCGAAGAAATTGCTCGCGGTCCTGGCTTTGCTGCCGGGATTCGTGTTCGCCAGCGAAGGCGGCGTGCCGCTCGACCGCGCGCCGGAACGCAGCGACATCGCCTCGCTGCAGAACGGCGCCAAGCTGTTCGTCAACTACTGCCTGAACTGCCACTCGGCGTCGTCGATGCGCTACAACCGCCTGCGCGACCTGGGCCTGAACGAGGACCAGATCAAGAACAACCTGTTGTTCTCGGGCGAAAAAGTGGGCGACATGATGAACATCGCAATGCGTCCGGCCGATGCGAAAGCCTGGTTCGGCGCCGTGCCGCCGGACCTGACGGTGATCGCGCGCGCCAAGTCGTCCGGCGCCGGCACCGGCGCCGACTACCTGTACACCTACCTGCGCTCCTTCTACAAGGACGACGCCCGTCCGACCGGCTGGAACAACCTGGTCGTGCCGAACGTGGCGATGCCGCACGTGCTGTGGGAAATGCAGGGCGTGCGCACCATCAAGATGGTCGAAGAGGCGGACCCGCACGAGAAGGGCAAGACCGTGCACCGCTTCGACGGCTTCGAACAGGTGACGCCGGGCACGATGACCACGCAGGAATTCGATGCCCAGGTCGCCGACCTCGTCGCCTACATGAGCTGGATGGCCGAACCGACGCGCGACCTGCGCAAGCGCCTCGGCGCGATCGTGGTGATCTTCCTGTCGCTGTTCGCATTCCTTGCCTGGAGATTGAATGAGTCTTACTGGAAAGGCGTAAAGTAAGCGGATTGTCCGGGCATGGACGCCGGCGTATTGCCCGGCGCACTTGCCCGGTTATAATGCGAGCAATGTCTATTCTGGGGTGGGCCGCGCGGCCACACCCCTTTGTTACTTGAAGGAACTATAAACCATGATGGTTCTCTATTCCGGCACCACGTGCCCGTTCTCCCAACGCTGCCGCCTGGTCCTGTTCGAAAAGG
>DAMAFT010000825.1:0-2127 GCA_031995805.1 Massilia sp. | reverse complement strand
ACTTCCGCGACCAGGGCAAGAGCGTCATGCTGATCATGGATTCGCTGACCCGCTACGCCCAGGCCCAGCGCGAGATCGCGCTGGCCATCGGCGAGCCGCCGGCGACCAAGGGCTATCCGCCGTCGGTGTTCGCCAAGCTGCCGGTGCTGGTGGAGCGGGCCGGCAACGGCCACGAGGGCGGCGGCTCGATCACCGCCTTCTACACCGTGCTGTCCGAGGGCGACGACCAGCAGGACCCGATCGCCGACGCGGCGCGCGGGATCCTGGACGGCCACATCGTGCTGAACCGCCGGCTGGCCGAGGCCGGCCACTACCCCGCCATCGACATCGAGCAGTCGATCTCGCGCGCCATGCACATGATCACCTCGCGCGAGCACCAGATGGCCGCGCGCCAGCTCAAGCAGCTGTACTCGCGCTACGAGCGCTCGCGCGACCTGATCACGGTGGGCGCCTACGCGGCCGGCAGCGACCCGGTGCTGGACAAGGCGATCCAGCTGCACGAGCGCATCGAGGGTTTCCTGTGCCAGGAAATCCACGACAACACGAACATGCTGCAGAGCTTGGGGGAATTGACCTCGCTGTTCGGCTGATTGAAATGTTTCGGCGCGGAATATACTGCCCATCATGTCCAGTCTTTCCGCACTCGAAACCCTGATCGACCTCGCCCAGCGCGAATCCGACGCCTGCGCCAAGCGCCTGGGCGCCGCGCAGAAGGCGGTGGACGACGCCGAGCAGAAGCTGCAGATGCTGCACGGCTACCGCGACGACTATGCGAACAAGCTCGACGCGGCCATGGTGAACGGCATCACGCCGTTCGCGCGCCAGAACTTCGTCGCCTTCCTCGACAAGCTGGAAAACGCGGTCAACGGCCAGCGCGAGGTGCTCAAGCATGCGCAGTACAAGGCCGAGAAGGAGCGCAAGGCCTGGCAGGAAAGCGAGAGGAAGCGCCTGTCCTACCGCACCCTGACCGAACGCGCGGCGGCCCAGGCGCTGGCCATCGAGAACAAGCGCGACCAGAAGATGATGGACGACCATGCGGCGCGTACCGCGCGCCGCCAGAGCTAGCACGATTCCACGGACGACAGCGACATGCAGACCACGACCCTCCCGATCCAGCTGAACAACACCGCCGGCGCCCAGCGCAACGGCGGCGCCAGCGGCAGTGCCAACGGCAGCGGCGGCGCCCAGTTCGGCGCCATGCTGTCGAACGAACTGGAACAGCGCGCGGCGCCCCCGGCGCCCGCACCCGCCCCCGCTCCCAAGCCGGCATCCGGCCAGGCGCCGGCCCCGGCCAAGCAGCAGTCCGCCGACAAACCCGCCCAGCCCGACGACGGCGCCGCCAAGGCGGCCGACAGCCAGCCGGCGCAGGCGAATGCCGCCGCCGATGCCAACGCCACGGCCGATGCCGGCGACACGGCGGACGAGAACACCGACACCCGGGGCGACGGCGCCGCCGGCGACCCGGCCGCCGCCATGCTGGCCCTGATGGCCAGCCTGCACAAGCCGGCCCAGGATGCCGCCGCGGACGGCGCCGACGCGGCCGGCCAGGCCTTCGACGCGCTGTCCGGCGCACGCGGCAGGCGCAGCGACACGGCCCAGCTGGCGTCGCTGCAGGCGGCCCTGAAATCGGCCGCCAAGGAAGCCGGCGTCGACGCCGCCGGCGCCAAGGTCTTCAGTGCGGCCGGCACGCCGAAGAACCCGGCGCTTGCCGCGGCCGGCGCCGGGCTGGGCGCCGACGCCGGGGCGGCGTCGTCCGCCGCCGCGGGCGCCGACGGCATCGACCTGCGCGCCCTGCAGGGCGGCGCCGTGAAGGCCGAACTCAAGCCGGAAGCCGACTTCAGCCTGCAGCAGGCGCGCGATGCCGCCCGGCTGCAGGCCGCGCAGAAGGAAGCGGCGCCGGCCGCCGCCGCCATCGCCCAGGCCCAGCCGGGCGCGCTGGCGGCCGTCGAAGCCGCGGCCGCCTCGGCCGAGCAGCTGACGGCGCGCGTAGGCACCAGCGCCTGGGAAAACCAGGTCGGCCAGAAGGTCGTCTACATGGTCGGCAGCGAGGAGCAGACCGCCTCGCTGACGCTGAACCCGCCGGACCTGGGCCCGATGCAGGTGGTGCTGTCGGTGACCGGCGACCAG
>DAMAFT010000824.1:0-2136 GCA_031995805.1 Massilia sp. | reverse complement strand
TCGCTCTCGTCGCAGTGCATGTCGACCATCAGGCCCCGGTCCGCTGCGAACTCGCACAACAGGCGCACCGATTCCGCGCCCTGCGCCATCGTGCGCTCGAAGTGCGGAATGCCGCCGACCACGTCCACGCCCATGGCGATCGCGCGCGTCAGGTTGTCGAAGGCGCCCGGGCTGCGCAGCAGGCCGTCCTGCGGGAAGGCGACCAGTTGAAGGTCGAGGTAGGGCGCGACGCGGCGCCTGACGTCGAGCAGCGCCTCCACCGCCAGCAGGCGCGCGTCGCACACGTCGACGTGGGTGCGGATCGCCAGCAGGCCGCGCGCGACGGCCCAGTCGCAGTACTGCAGCGCGCGTTCGACCAGCGCCTCCTGGGCCAGTTGCGGCTTCAGTTCGCCCCACAGCGCGATTCCTTCGAGCAGCGTGCCGGAGGCGTTGACACGCGGCAGGCCGTAGCTGAGGGTGGCGTCCATGTGGAAGTGGGCATCGACGAAGGGCGTGGTGACCAGGTCGCCGCCCGCGTCGATCTCGCGCGCGCCGCCGGCGGCCAGGACCGGCAGGGTCGGCGCCACGGCGACGATTGTCTCGCCGTCGATGCCGATGTCGACGAGGCGGCCATCGGCCAGCGTGGCGTTGCGAATGATCAGATCCATGTAGCCTCCTTGTTGAGATACAACAATTGTAGTGAAGTCAATCGAAACGCAGCGTGTCAATGATATAGATTAATATCAAATGCTGCGGCGCAAGATTTCCTTATAAAAAGGACATAGAATCTGCTTTTCAAGCCACATGAACAGCCTTACACTTGCGCTATTGCAGTGCATCATAAAAACGCAGCGTCTCAACCTGAAAGACAAGGAATTCAGATGACTCCATTTTCCGAACAGTTGTCCGCCGTCCGCAAGTCCCAGTGGGAAGCCCAGATCAAGGTCCTCGGCGCCCTTGGCAGCCGCGCCCTGGATAATGCCGAGCAATTGATCGCGCTGAATATGCAAACCTCGCGCGCGTCGATGGAACAGGCGGCCGGCACGCTGCGCCAGGTGCTGGAGGCGCGCGATCCGCGCGACCTGCTGGCCGTCGGCGCGGCTGCCCAGCGCCAGTGGCAGCACCTGTTCTCCTACGGCAGCGCACTGCTGGGCATCGCCACCGGCGCGCGCGCCCTGCCGTGGGACGTCCGCCCGGCGCCGCTGCCGGCAGCGTCGTTGCCGGCGCTGCAACTGCTGCCGGCGGCCGGCGCCAATGTACCGGCATCGGCGCCGCAGGCAATGGAACAGGCGGCCATCGCCGCCGCCGACGTTACCACGGTAACCACCGACATCGCGGCGGCGGCCGCCGAAACCGGCGCCGCGCTGGTCGAGGCCACGCTGCATGCCACGGGTGCTACCGATGGCGGCACGCCGCAGGCGCCGCAACCGGACGGTGCGCCGGTACCGGAAGTGACGGAACTCGACGCCGAGAAGACCGGCGCCGCGCCGTCCGAGACGCCGCAGCCGGGCAACGGCGCCGACGGCGCCATCGGTCCCGCCGCCGCCGCAGTGGCCGCAGCCGACACGACCGAACAGGCCGAGCAGGCGCTGGAGCAGGCCCTCGCCGACCAGGCGCCGTTCGCCCGGGCCAAGCCGCTGGCCGCGGCGCTGGGCAAGGTCGCGCCCAGGCCGGCCGGCGCCGAACACCCGATCGCCTCGACCGTCCCGCTGGAAGCGGACGGCCACGTCGACATGCCGCTCGTGACGCCGGTGGAAAGCACCCCGCCGCTGCACGTGCCGGTGCGCGAGGCCAGGCCGCGCACGACGCGCAAGAAGTAGCCGCGGAAGCAAAAGGACGCCAAAGATAGTACAGTAGTGTCCATGCCGGGCCGCGGCGCCCGGAACCGGTACCACGTCGGCGGGCTGCGGCCCGCTTTTCTTTTTTTGGACAGGACAATCCATGGGTCTGGCAAGGCTGATCGGCGGCTTCGTGCGCCGGCACTGGCGTTCCTACGCATCGTCGGCGGTCATGCTGTTCGGCGTGGCGCTGTGCACGGTGCTCGTCCCGCGCAAGGTCGGCTTCCTCATCGACGGCCTGGCCGCGCACCGGCTCGGCCAGCACGAGCTGCTGGGCGGCCTGCTCGAACTGCTCGGCCTCGGGGTGGCGATCTACGTG
>DAMAFT010000823.1:0-2142 GCA_031995805.1 Massilia sp. | reverse complement strand
CGACCAGGTCTTCACCGCCCACGGCGTGATCATGATCTTCTTCGTGGCGATGCCGCTGGTGACGGGCTTCATGAACTACGTCGTGCCGCTGCAGATCGGCGCCCGCGACGTCGCGTTCCCGTTCCTGAACAACTTCTCGTTCTGGATGACCACCATGGGCGCCATGCTCGTGATGGCGTCGCTGTTCGTCGGCGAATTCGCCCGTACCGGCTGGCTGGCGTACCCGCCGCTGTCCGGCATCCTGGCCAGCCCCGACGTCGGCGTCGACTACTACATCTGGTCGTTGCAGATCGCGGGTGTCGGCACGCTGCTTTCCGGTATCAACCTGGTGGTCACCATCGTCAAGATGCGCGCGCCGGGCATGGACCTGATGAAGATGCCGGTGTTCACCTGGACCTCGCTGTGCACCAACATCCTGATCGTCATGGCCTTCCCGGTCCTGACCGCCGTCCTGGCCATGCTGGGCCTGGATCGCCTGTTCGACACCCACTTCTTCACGAACGAACTGGGCGGCAACGCCATGATGTACGTGAACCTGATCTGGATCTGGGGCCACCCGGAGGTCTACATCCTGATCCTGCCGGCCTTCGGCATCTTCTCGGAAGTCGTCGCGACCTTCTGCGGCAAGCGCCTGTTCGGCTACACGTCGATGGTCTACGCGACCGCCGTCATCATGATCCTGTCCTACCTCGTGTGGCTGCACCACTTCTTCACGATGGGCTCGGGCGCGAGCGTGAACTCGTTCTTCGGCATCACCACGATGATCATCTCGATCCCGACCGGCGCCAAGCTGTTCAACTGGCTGTTCACCATGTACAAGGGCCGCATCCGCTATGAACTGCCGATGATGTGGACCGTGTCGTTCATGATCACCTTCACCGTCGGCGGCATGACCGGCGTGATGCTGGCGATCCCGCCGGCCGACTTCGTGCTGCACAACTCGCTGTTCCTGATTGCCCACTTCCACAACGTCATCATCGGCGGCGTGCTGTTCGGCCTGTTTGCCGGCCTGAACTACTGGTGGCCGAAGATGTTCGGCTTCAAGCTGGACCGCAAGTGGGGCCTGTACTCGTTCTGGCTGTGGTCGATCGGCTTCTGGTTCGCCTTCATCCCGCCGTACATCCTGGGCTTCATGGGCGTGACCCGCCGCATGAGCCACTTCGAGGACCCGTCGATCCACTACCTGTTCCAGATCTCGCTGTTCGGTACCCTGATGATTGCCGCCGGTATCGGCTGCCTGCTGATGCAGATCGTCGTCTCGGTCATCAACCGCAAGAAGCTGGCCGACGTCACGGGCGACCCGTGGAACGGCCGTACGCTGGAATGGTCGACCTCGTCGCCGCCGCCGGCCTACAACTTCGCGTTCACCCCGATGGTGCACGACAACGACACCTTCGCCGACATGAAGAAGAACGGCTACCAGCGTCCGCTGAAAGACTACGTGCCGATCCACATGCCCGCCAATACCTGGGCCGGCCCGGTCATCCCGGCGCTGTCCTTCGTGGTCGGTTTCGGCATCATCTGGCACATGTGGCTGGTGGTCGCCGTGTCGTTCGTGGCCCTGATCGTCACGACCATCTACCACACGTTCAACTACAAACGCGACTACTACATCCCGGCGGAAGAAGTCACCCGCACGGAAGAAGAGCGCACCCGCATGCTGGAAGCCCATGTCTGAGATTAACGTCACCACTGCCGGCGCCCCGGGCGCCGACGCCAGCTCGCGCTATTTCGTGCGCGAGCACCATCCCGAAAACGGCACGCTGCTCGGTTTCTGGATCTACCTGATGAGCGACTGCCTCATCTTCGCCTGCCTGTTCGCGACCTACGCGGTCCTGGGCCGCAACTACGCGGGCGGCCCGTCGGGCGGCGAGATCTTCGACCTGCCGCTGGTGGCCCTGAACACGGCCTTCCTGCTGTTCTCGTCGATCACCTACGGCTTCGCGATGCTGGCGGCCGCCAAGAAGAACGTCGGTTCGACCCAGCTGTGGCTGGCGATCACCGGCGTGCTGGGCGCCTGCTTCCTGGGCCTGGAACTGTACGAGTTCTCGCACCTGGTCCACGAAGGCTTCGGCCCGTGGCGCAGCGGCTTCCTGACCGCGTTCTTCGCGCTGGTCGGCACCCACGGCCTGCACGTGACCT
>DAMAFT010000822.1:0-2158 GCA_031995805.1 Massilia sp. | reverse complement strand
TCGCCGCGATCTCGTCGAAGTGCATGTAGAAGTAGTCGCCCGAGACGCCGCCGAAGTTCACGATGTCCGCCTCGCTGACGGTGCGGCGGTGCGTGAGCAGCGAATGGCCGACTTCCAGGTCCTCGAAGTGGCGCCGGAACGGGTGCACGTCCGATTCCTTGACGGCCGCGCCGCGCACGTATTCGCCGGTCACGGCCGCCAGCATCGTCGGCGAGCCCTGCACCGCGGCGCGCTGCAGGAAGTGCCTGACGGCGCGGATGCCGCCCAGTTCCTCGCCGCCGCCGGCGCGTCCCGGGCCGCCGTGCTTGAGCTGCGGCAGCGGCGAGCCGTGGCCGGTCGAATCGACCGCCGCTTCGCGGTCGAGGATGTGCACGCGGCCATGCGACGCGGCGGCGACCGGCACCGCATGCGCGGCGATGGCCGGGTCCTTCGTCACCAGCGTCGTCACCAGGCTGCCGCGGCCGCGCGCGGCCAGCGCCAGCGCCTCGTCGATGCCGTCGTACGGCACGATCGTGCTGACCGGGCCGAAGGCTTCGACGTCGTGCACGGCGGCGCCGGCGCCGGCGTCGCGCGCCAGGATCAGCGTGGGCGCGAAGAAGGCGCCGTCGGTGCAGCCGGTGCCGACCGGATTGAAACCGTCGCGGGCGCCGAACAGCACCTCGTTGCCGCGCGCGAGCAGTTCCACGCGCTCGGCGACGTCGCGCTGCTGGTCCTTCGACGCCAGCGCGCCCATGCGCACGCCCTCGACCTGCGGGTTGCCGACCACGATCTTCGCCAGGCGCGCGCGCAGGCGCGCGCCGACCGCGTCGACCAGGTGCGCCGGCACGATCACGCGGCGGATCGCCGTGCACTTCTGCCCGGCCTTGCCGGTCATCTCGCGCGCCACTTCCTTGACGAACAGGTCGAACTCCTCGTCGTCCGGGGTCACGTCCGGCGCCAGGATGGCGGCGTTGAGCGAATCCGCCTCGGCGGTGAACGGCACCGATTCCCGGATCAGGTTGGGGTTGGCGCGCAATCTGGCGGCCGTCTCGGCCGAACCGGTGAAGGTGACCGCGTCGAAGCCGCTCAGGCGGTCGAGCAGGTCGCCGGTGCCGCCGATGACCAGTTGCAGGCAGCCGTCCGGCAGCAGGCCGGAGTCCATCATCAGCTTCACCACCGCGTGGGTGAGGTAGCTG
Organism: Massilia sp.; assembly: GCA_031995805.1. Taxonomy (GTDB): domain Bacteria; phylum Pseudomonadota; class Gammaproteobacteria; order Burkholderiales; family Burkholderiaceae_D; genus Telluria. Next base: position 983 of record DAMAFT010000822.1, on the reverse strand, counting down.
GTGGCGGTGGCCGGCTTGGCGATGCAGGGCATGGCCGCGAGGAAGCTCGGCGCGAACTTTTCCAGCAGGCCCCAGATCGGGAAATTGAAGGCGTTGATGTGCACGGCGACGCCACCGCGCGGCACCAGGATATGGGTGCCGGCGAAGCCGCCGCGCTTGCCCAGCGCCATGGCCGGTCCCTCGTGCAGCACGTTCGACGACGGCAGCTCGCGTCCGCCCATGCTGGCATAGGCGAACAGCGTGCCGATGCCGCCCTCGACGTCGACCCAGCTGTCGGGACGGGTGGCGCCGGTCAGGTGCGAGATCGCGTACAGCTCTTCCTTGCGCTCCATCAGGTACAGCGCCAGCGCCTTCAGCACCTGCGCGCGCTTCTGGAAATCGAGCCGCATCAGCGCGGGCACGCCGGTCGTGCGGGCGTAGGTGACGGCTTCGTCGAAGTCGATCCTGTCGGCGTGGGTGTGGTAGATCAGCTGGTTGTCCAGCGCGCCGTGCAGGGGCTGGTGCGGTTCGCTGCCGAGCCAGCGGCCGGCGATCAGGCTTTGCAGGGTGGTGGGGGTGTGCATGTCGTTGTCTCCTCTGTTCTGGGCAAATGTCGCGTGCGTGGGCGCATCATGCTTTCGGCTTGTGCGGCTCGTCGAATACCAGTCTCCTGCGATCCGGCTCCGCCTCGACCAGCGCCTCCACTTCGCGCATGGTCTGCAGCGAGCGCAGGTTCAGGTCGTGGTACTGGCGCGTGCCGTAGCTCTTCCACGCGATTTCCTCGTCCGTCACCTCGCGCACCACCCGCGCCGGGGCACCCAGCACCAGGCTGCGCGGCGCGATGACCATGCCGGCCTTCACGAAGGCCGCGGCGCCGACGATGGATTCGCAGCCGACCACCGCCTTGTCCATCACGACGGCGTTCATGCCGACCATCGCGTTGCGGCCCACGCGGCAGCCGTGCAGCACGGCGCCGTGGCCGATATGGCCGTCGACCTCGACCA
>DAMAFT010000821.1:0-2158 GCA_031995805.1 Massilia sp. | reverse complement strand
TGGCGCTGCAGGCGTTCTGGGACGCGCCGCGCATGGCCGACAAGCCGGGCCTGAAGGCGGTCGACCTGTTCCGCGCGATCGAGGAAGGGAAGGTCAAGGCCGTCTGGATCATGGCGACCAATCCGCTGGTCAGCCTGCCGGACGCGGCGCAGGCGCGCCGTGCGCTGGAACGGTGCGAGCTGGTGGTGGCGTCCGACATCGTCGCCGGCACCGACACCAACGCATTGGCCGACGTGCTGCTGCCGGCGCTGGGCTGGGGCGAGAAGGACGGCACGGTCACCAATTCCGAACGCTGCATCTCGCGCCAGCGCGCCTTCCTGGCCGCGCCGGGGCAGGCGCGCGCCGACTGGGAGATCGTGTGCGACGTTGCGCGCCGCATGGGATTTGCGGGATTCGACTTCAGCAGCGCGCACGACATCTTCGACGAGCACGCGCGCCTGTCGGCCTGGAGGAACGGGACCGACGGCCAGCGCCGGCGCCTGTTCGACATCGGCGGCCTGGCGGGCCTGGAGCGCGCGGCCTACGACGCGCTCGAACCGGTGCAGTGGCCGGTGCGCGCGCCGGGCGAATCCACGGCGCGCCTGTTCGGCGCCGGCGGCTTCGCCCATCCGGACGGGCGCGCGCGCTGCGTGCCGACGGCGCCGCGCCTGCCCGCCCACCTGCCGGACGGCGACTATCCGCTGGTACTGAACACCGGCCGCGTGCGCGACCAGTGGCACACCATGACGCGCACCGGCCGCGCGCCGACGCTGGCCGGGCACGTGCCGGAGCCGTTCGTCGACCTGCACCCGCAGGATGCGCTGCTGTGCGGCGTGAAGGCGGGCGAGCTGGCGCGCATCACGAGCGCCTGGGGCGCGGCGGTCGCGCGCGTGCAGCACGGCGGCGGCATCGCGCGCGGCAGCGCCTTCATGCCGATCCACTGGAGCGGCCAGACGGCATCCGACGCGCTGGTCGGCGCGGTCGTCAACCCGGCCGTCGACCCGGTCTCGGGCGAGCCCGAATTCAAGCACACCCCGGTGCGCATCGAACCGTTCGGCGTGGCCTGGTACGGCTTCATCCTCAGCCGCGCCGAACTGCCGCTGCACGAGGCGGCCCACTGGACCCGCATCCAGGGCCGCGGCTTCCTGCGCTACGAACTGGCCGGCCGCCTGCCGTTCGCGCAATCGCCCACGTGGGCGCGCGCGCTGCTGGGTCTGGGCGGCGAGGACGGGGACGCGGACTGGATCGAGGTCGAGGACCGCAACGGCGGCGTGTTCCGCGCCGCGCACCTGGTCGACGGGCGCATCGAGGCCTGCCTGTTCGTCTCGCGGCGCCAGGACCTGCCGGCGCGCGCCTGGCTGGCCGGCATGTTCGACAAGGCGCAGCTGACGCCGGCCGACCGCCTCGGCCTGCTGGCGGGCCGCGCCAGGGAGGCGGGCGCCGATCCGGGACCGACCGTCTGCTCCTGCTTCGGCGTCGGCCGCACGACCATCGAGGCCGCGATCCGCACGCACGGCTGCCGGGACGCGGCGGCGGTCACCGCCTGCACGAAGGCGGGCGGCAATTGCGGGTCGTGCGTGCCGGAGATCCGGGCGATCCTGGCGGAGGGCCGGGTGCCGGTGGAAGAGGCCTAGGCTTCCACCGGCGCAATCCCGAACGCCTGCGGCACCGCCACCCGCATGATGTCGATGAAGCGGCGCAGCCGCGCCGGGTAAAAGCGCGCCGGCGGGTAGATCAGCCAGATCGGCAGTGCCGTCGCCTCCCATTCCGGCACCAGTTGCACCAGGCGGCCCGTGTCCAGCTCGTCGTGCAGCGCCCAGTGCGAGCCGAGCGCCACGCCCACGCCCATCAGCGCGGCATTGCGCAGCGTGTACAGGTTGTCGGTGTACAGGCGCGGGCGGATCGCCAGGCGCACCGTCGCGCCGCTGCCGGCATGGGTCAGCACGACCTCGTCGCGGTAGAAGCTGCTGGCGGCGATCCAGGGCAGGGCCGGCAGGGCGTCGGGATGCGTGGGCGCCGCGCCGCCCTCGAGCAATTCCGGTGCGGCCACCACGATGCGCGGCACTTCGCCGAGGCGGATCGCGACCATGTCCGGCGGCGGTTCCTCGCCGACGCGGATCATGCAGTCGATGCCGGCGCCGATTAGGTCGGGCGTGCGGTCGTGCAGCGTCCATTCCAC
>DAMAFT010000820.1:0-2158 GCA_031995805.1 Massilia sp. | reverse complement strand
CTCGAACCGAAGGTCGATGGCGGCACCGTCGCCGTGCGCGCGCGCGTCGCCGACTGCATGCTGTGCATCGAGGTGGCCGACGACGGCGTCGGCCTGGTGAACACCGCGCCGCGCCCCGGCGGCGGCGTCGGCATGGCCAACCTGCGCGAACGGCTGCGCAGCCTGCACGGCCCGTCCGCCCGCCTGCAACTGATCGAAAACCCGAACGGCGGCGTGACCTCGCGCCTGCTGCTGCCCCTGGAGACCCCGTGACCACCGCACTGCTCGCCGACGACGAACCGCATCTGCTGTCCTACCTCGAAGAACAACTGGCGCAGGCCTGGCCGGAACTGCGCATCGTCGCGCGCGCCGGCAACGGCATCGAAGCGCTGCGCCTGGTCGACGAACTGGCGCCGGACGTGGTCTTCCTCGACATCCAGATGCCGGGCCTGACCGGCCTGCAGCTGGCGGAAACGCTGTGCGCGGGCGAGCACGCGCCGCGCGTGGTATTTACCACCGCGCACGAGCACTACGCGCTGCAGGCGTTCGAGCAGGCCGCCTTCGACTACCTGCTCAAGCCGATCCGCCTGGACCGCCTGCAGCGCACCGTGGCGCGCCTGCAGGAAGCGCTGGCCGCGCCGCCGGCCGCCGTCGATCCGACCGCGGCCGGCATGCTGTCGCAGTTGTTGCGCCAGCTCGGCGTGGCGGCGCCGGCGGCCGCGGCCGCAACGGGAGCGGCGCCCGCCGCAGACGCGGGTCCGCTGCAGTGGATCCGCGCGGCCCAGGGCCAGGAGACGCGCCTGATCGCCGTCGACGAAGTCATCTACTTCCAGAGCAACGACAAGTACACCAGCGTGTTCACGGCCGACGGCGAACACCTGATCCGCACGCCGCTGCGCCAGTTGCGCGAACAGCTCGACCCGCAGCAGTTCTGGCAGATCCACCGCGGCGCGATCGTCGCGGCGCGCCACGTGGCGGGCACGCGCCTTGACTTCCGCGGTCGCCTGCTGGTGCGGCTGAAGGGGCGCGAGGAGCAGCTGGTCGTGAGCCGCAACTACGTGGACCTGTTCCGGCAGATGTAAGCCCTTCGCCTGCGCCGGCGGCGCGCGCGCGCATGGCGATCGCACGCCCGCCCCCACCATTCCACATCGTGGGAAATCGTTGCACTATCCGATTGCCAAAGGTCGTGCAATAATATAGCCCGTCCTATGTCTTATATAAGACTTAGTCGCAAGGCAACTTAATGCAACACCCTTTGCGGCCGCCACATCGGCGTCCGGGAGAGTATGATTTCGCGATCCGAGCGGACCGTACCCCGGACAGTCGATGTTTTTGTTGAGTAACCGAACCCTTCCCGCACATCGAGGAACAAGCGTATGAGCAGTGATCAGACCATCATCTACACCCTGACCGACGAGGCGCCCCTGCTGGCCACCCATGCCTTCCTGCCCGTCATCGAAACCTTTGCCAAACCCGCTGGCATCACCATCGAAGAGAGCGATATCTCGGTCGCTGCGCGCATCCTCGCGGCCTTCCCGGAACGCCTGAGCGAAGAACAGCGCGTGCCGGACGCGCTGTCCGAGCTGGGCAAGCTGACGCTGACCCCGGAAGCCAACATCATCAAGCTGCCGAACATCTCGGCGTCGGTAGGCCAGCTGCAGGCCGCCATCAAGGAACTGCAGGGCAAGGGCTACGACCTGCCGGACTACCCGGCCAATCCGTCGACCGACGAAGAGAAGGACATCAAGGCCCGCTACGCCAAGTGCATCGGCTCGGCCGTGAACCCGGTCCTGCGCGAAGGTAACTCGGACCGCCGCGCGCCGAAGGCCGTCAAGGAATACGCCCGCAAGAACCCGCACTCGATGGGCGAATGGTCGCCGGCATCGCGCACCCACGTGTCGCACATGACCCACGGCGACTTCTACCACGGCGAGAAGTCGATGACGCTGGACGGCGCGCGCGACGTGCGCATGGAACTGGTGACCAAGTCGGGCCAGACCGTCGTCCTGAAGCAGAAGGTCGCGCTGAAAGCCGGCGAGATCATCGACTCGATGTTCATGAGCCGCAAGGCCCTGATCGCATTCTACGAGCAGCAGATCGAGGACGCGAAAAAGACCGGCATGATGTTCTCGCTGCACGTCAAGGCGACCATGATGAAGGTCTCGCACCCGATCGTGTT
>DAMAFT010000819.1:0-2163 GCA_031995805.1 Massilia sp. | reverse complement strand
GGCGCCGCGGTGCGCCTGGCGGGCATGCCGCTGCTGCGCTACCTGTCGTTCATCCGCGCCGAGCTGCTGCTGGTGTTCGTCACCAGTTCCTCGATGGTGGGGCTGGCGCCGCTCGCGGCCCGGCTCGAGCGGCTCGGCTGCCCGCCGGCGCTGACCGGCGTGGTGCTGCCGTTCTCGTATTCGCTGAACCTGGCCGGCACCTACCTGTACATCGCGCTGGCGCTGCTGTTCCTGGCCCAGGCCGCGCACGTGGCGCTGGACTGGCGCGACCTGCTGGCGATGCTGGCCGTGGCCCTGGTCAGCAGCAAGGGCGCGATGGGCGTGGCCGGCTCCGGCATCGCCACGCTGGCGGCCACGGTGGCCGTGCTGCACCTGGTGCCGGTGGACATGGTGGCGATCCTGCTCGGCATCGACCGCACCATGAAGTGCCGCCTGCTGACCAATGTGATCGGCCACGGCGTGGCGTGCGTGGTGCTGGCGGCGCGCGAGGGCAGCCTGGACCGCGATGCGCTGCGCCGGGCGCTGGAGGCGTCCCCCGGACCGTGATTATTCGTCGACCGGATGGGCGCCGGTCCAGGCGCCGCCGGCGCACAGTTCGCGCGTGACCTGGTGCACCAGGCGGCCGACCGCCGCCGCCGCGTTCGTGAGGGGGATGTTGCGCGAGGTGCAGAGCACGACGCGGCGCGAGATGGCCGGCGCACGGATCGCTAGCGCGCGCATGGCGCCCCGTTCGACCTCGTCCTGCAGCGGCGCCACCGGCAGGATGGTCGCGCCCATGCCCGCCAGGATCGCCGACTTCAGGATCGCGATCGAGTTGATCTCGATGATGTCGCTGGTCTGCAGCCCGGCGGCGCGCGCCGTGCTCTCGATGCGCGGGCGCACGCCGTGCTGCAGGCCGGGCAGGATCAGCGTCGTGTCGAGCGCGGCGCGCAGCGTGATGCTGTCGTGGCCGGCGGCGGCGGGCGCGTCGGCGCGGCAGATGAAGCGCAGTTCTTCCTCGACCAGCGGGGTGGTGGCGAAGCCGGCGAGCTGGCCGTCGTCGAGCAGCACGGCCAGGTTGACGCGGCCGGCGCGCAGCTGCTCGGCCAGGTTGCCCGTCAATTCCTCGGTCAGCTGCAGCGTGATCTCGGGATAGCGCTGGCGTACCGCCGTGAGCAGGGGCAGCGCCAGCGCATTGGAAATGCTGTGCGGCAGGCCGAGCGTGACGCTGCCCGACGGCCGTTCGGCCGACTGGACCACGGCCGCCGCGGCGTCGGCCACCTGCTTGAGGATGGCCTGCGCGTGCTCGTAGAACAGCTTGCCCGCATCGGTGCTGAGCACGCCCTGGGCCGAGCGGTGCAGCAATTGCACCCCCAGTTCGTCCTCGAGCTGGCGCAACTGCTGGGTCAGCGCCGGTTGCGCCACATGCAACACCAGCGCCGCGCGCGACAGCGAGCCGTGGTCGACGATTGCAACGAAATAGCGCAGCTGGCGAAGTTCCATAAGTAACAAATCGTATCTTTAGGGATACATAAAATTCTTCGAGGCAATCTCAGGCCACCGCAGACGCCTCCAGTGGTTATACTTTCCGAACGCGAAAACGCGGCGAGATTAACACACCACTGGCTGGTTCTCATGTTGAAAAAAGTCGATTCCTCACAGCTGCGCGTGGGGATGTTCATCCACGATCTCGATTGCGGCTGGATGGAACACCCGTTCGTGCGCAACCGTTTCCTGCTGGCGGCCGAGGAAGAGATCCGCAGGATCCGCACGGCCGGCATCCGCGGCGTGACGATCGACTGCGCGCGCGGGCTCGACGTGGACGATGCGCCGACGCTGGAAGAGGCCGCGGCGGCCACCGAGGCCGAAGTCGCGGCGCTCGCAGCCAAGCCGGTGGCGCCGGTGCGCGCCGCGCTGAACGAGGAATTCGCGCGCGCGGTGGCGATCCGGCGCCAGGCGGCCGACCTGGTCAAGACCGTGATGCAGGATGCGCGCCTGGGCAAGGCGGTCGAGCTAGACCGGGTCTCGCCGGTGGTCGAGAACATCACGGCATCCATCCTGCGCAACGCCGGCGCCCTGCTGGGCCTGTCCGTCATCAAGAGCAAGGACGACTATACGTTCCTGCATTCGGTCAGCGTGTGCACGCTGCTGGTGGCGTTCTGCCGCTCGCGCAAGATGGATGCC
>DAMAFT010000818.1:0-2165 GCA_031995805.1 Massilia sp. | reverse complement strand
CGGAACGGGGAGAGCGCCTGTTCTGGCTGGCCGGCATCTCGGACGAGATGCTGCTCAAGCTGTACGCCGGTTCGTCGGCGCTGCTGGCGCCGTCGGAAGGCGAAGGCTTCGGCCTGCCGCTGATCGAGGCGGCCCAGCACGACATCCCGATCATCGCGCGCGACATCCCGGTGTTCCGCGAAGTGGCGGGCGCCCATGCGCATTACTTCTCCGGCCTGGCGGCAAGCGACCTGGCCGACGCCGTCGCCGCCTGGATCGCGCTGTGGCGCGCCGGCGACGCACCGCTGTCGACCGGCATGCCCTGGCTGACCTGGGACAAGAGCGCGCGCCAGGTGCTCGACGCGATCGTCGGCCGGCAATGGTACCGGGTGCTGCCCGGCACGGAGGGCTGAATGGCGAGCATCGAACGCGGCGCCACGCCGGCGCGCAACGTCCCCCTGGTCGTCGACCTGGACGGTACGCTGATCTTTTCCGACCTGCTGTGGGAATCGGTCGTCCTGTTCCTCAAGCGCCACCTGCTGAACGCCTGGATCCTGCCGTTCTGGCTATTGCGCGGCAAGGCCGGCTTCAAGCATGCGGTGTCCGGCGGCGTCGAGCTCGACCCGGCCGCCCTGCCCTACGACGCGGCGCTGCTGGAATTCATCCGCCGCGAACGCGACGGCGGCCGCGAGATCGTGCTGGCGACCGGCGCCGAGACGCGCCTGGCGCGCCTGGTGGCGAACCACGTGGGCCTGTTCGACCGCGTGCTGGCCACCGACCCCGGCGTGAATTTCACGGCGCACAACAAGGCGCGCGAACTGGCCGCCCGCTACGGCGAGGGCGGCTACGACTACATCGGCAACTCGACCGCCGACCTGCCCGTCTGGCTGGGCAGCCGCAACGCCTATTCGGTCACCAACCAGCCGTTCAGGCTGGCCGACGGGCGCGTCACCAGCCAGCTCGGCACGCGCCGCGGCGGCATCGCCAGGGCCCTGCTGAAGGCGCTGCGCCCGCGCCAGTGGCTGAAGAACCTGCTGGTCTTCCTGCCGATGGTGGCGGGCCACGCACTCGACGCCGGCACCTTCGGCGCCGCCCTGTTCGCCTTCCTGGCGTTCTCGATGTGCGCGTCCAGCGCCTACCTGCTGAACGACGCGCTCGACGCCCAGGACGACCGCCTGCACCCGACCAAGCGCCACCGCCCGATCGCCAACGGCACCCTGCCGCTGGGCCTGGCGATGGTCGCCAGCCCCGTGCTGGCCGGCGCCGCGCTGGCCCTGTGCGCCTGGTACAGTCCCCTGCTGCTGCTGGCGGTGGGCGTGTACTTCGTCACCACGGTCGCCTATTCGGTCTACCTGAAGCGCCTGATGATGGTCGACATCGTCGTGCTGGCGCTGCTGTACACGCTGCGCGTGCTGGGCGGCAGCGCCGCCACCGCCATCGAGCCCTCGTTCTGGATGCTGGCCTTTTCGTTCTTCCTGTTCCTCAGCCTGGCCCTGCTCAAGCGCCACAGCGAGCTGGCCAACCTGGCGCGGGCCGGCAAGGACAAGACGCGCGGGCGCGGCTACACGACGGCCGACCACCTGCCGATCGGGATCATGGGCGTGAACGCCGCCTTCGTCGCGATCATGGTGTTCATGCTCTACTTTAATTCGGATAACGTGCTGGTGCTGTATGCGCGCCCGCACTGGCTGTTCGGCACCCTGCCGCTGCTGGCGTTCTGGCTCGGCCGCCTGTGGATCCTGTCCTTCCGCGGCGAGGTCAACGAAGACCCGGTGCTGTACGTCAGCAAGGACAAGACCAGCATCGTGGTGCTGGCCTTGTGCGCCGCGCTGGCGCTGATCGCCTCCTACTGATACCGAAAGGATCCGGCATGCCCTTCCCGACCGCCGGCTGGCGCTTTCCAGCCCTCCTGCTGCTGTGCTTCGTGCTGGGCATCGCCCTGCGCCCGGTCTCGCTCAGCGGCGACGTGGTGGAGTACGCGACCGACACGGTCGCCATGGCCGCGCACGGCACGCCCGACATCCGCCTGGACGACATCGCGCGCACCCGCCGCCTGGCGCCGCCGCTGACCGAGCCGCTGAACCAGCTCGAGCAGGGCATGCGGCGCGGCGACCGGGAACTCTACGCCGCCTTCGTGCGCGGCCGCGACGACAAGGTCTATCCGATCCACTTCTTCGGCTACCCGG
>DAMAFT010000817.1:0-2169 GCA_031995805.1 Massilia sp. | reverse complement strand
CCGACGAAGGGCTGGCCGGCCAGGTCTTCCTGGTCGCCCGGCTGCTCGCCGACGAACATGATGCGCGCCTGCCGCGGGCCCTCGCCCGGCACCGCCTGGGTGGCGAACTGCCACAGCTCGCAACGCCGGCATTCGTCCAGCTTGGAGGGTTGCTGGCGCTCCGGCTGGGCCGCCTCGGGCGCGATCGGGATCGTGGTGCCCTTGCGCTGGCCGACGGCGTCGTACTGGCCCACCTTGCGCGCCCCGCGCGCCGCCTCGCTCACCATGTGCGGCACAATCTTCCCTTCAGGCAGGTGCTTCCAGCGGTCCGCCGCGATGTGCTGGCGCATCACCCCGGCGTTCAGGCGCGCCGGGTTGAAGATGCTGCGGTAGTAGGTGAGCCAGAGCGCCTCGCCGCCGTCTTCCAGCTCTTCCGGACCCTTTACCAGCGGGCCGGCGTCGTGCAGCATATGGCCGTCCCACAGCACGCTGGCCTCGGGCGTGGCGATCATCCAGGTCACCTTGCCCATGCGCGCGGCGAAGTGGCGCGCGACCTGGGGCAGCACGTCGTGGCGCGGCTCGTACCAGGCGACGAAGCGCGGCGCGCCGGCATCGGCCGGCCGCTCGCGGAAGCGGACGTAGGCATGCATGTCGTGCTCCTCGCGGCGGACCGCCTTGACCATCGCCTGCAGGCGCGCGCCGTCCTCGTCGGCCGGCGACTGCACGTCGTGCTCGCCCCGCTGCCAGCGCCAGATCACGCGGTACAGGAACGCCCAGCGGTCCGGCACGCGGCAGCAGGCCGCGCTTTGCAGCATGTCCATGAGCGCGCGCGGGATGTGCGGCGCGGCGCGCGGCGGCTGCGCGGGCGGCGCTGGCGGCATGACCTCCGCATGCGCCGCGCCGCCCTGCGGCGCGGCCGCGAACAGGTCGCCGCCCAGCGTGCCGGCGCCCAGCGACGAGGTCCAGGTGATGCGCTCGGGCGGAATGTCGTAGGCCAGCAGTTCGCGCGCCGCGCCGCGCCATCCGGCGAAGTCCTCGACCGGCAGGGGCCGGCCCGCGAGCACCTGCCGCAGCGCGCTCATGCCGCCTGCAGTTCCGGCCACAGGTTCATCTGCTCGGGCGCATCGGCCATGCTGCGCCGGAGCAGTTCGGAGGACGCCGCGCCCTGCGCCGGCTTGTAGTCGGCCGTGACGACGAAGGGCGCCAGCTTCTTCATGCTGCAGCGCAGGCGCGACAGGTCTTCCCAGCGCACGCGGCGCAGCCGGCGCAGGTCGATGATGCGCCTGGCGGAGCGCAGCCCGATGCCCGGCACGCGCGCGATCATCGTTTCGTCGGCGCGGTTCAGGTCGAGCGGGAAGTGGCTGCGGTTGGCCAGCGCCCAGGCCAGCTTCGGATCGATGTCGAGCGGCAGGTTGCCGGCCGCGGGCATCAGTTCGCCGGCCGTGAAGCCGTAGCCGCGCAGCAGGAAGTCGGCCTGGTACAGGCGGTGCTCGCGCAGCAGCGGCGGCGGGGCCGACGGCACGCTGGTGGGACTCTGCGGAATCGGGCTGAACGCCGAGTAGTACACGCGCTTGAGCTTGTAGCTGCCGTACAGCGTCTGCGCCGTGTCGAGGATGGTGCGGTCGTCGCTGGCGTCGGCGCCGACGATCATCTGGGTGCTCTGGCCGGCCGGCGCGAACACCGGGGCCTTCGGGTGGCCGTCCTTTTCGTCGAGCTTCGTGCGGATCGAACCCATCGCCAGCTTGATCGTGTGGACGTTCTTTTCCGGCGCCAGGCGCGCGACGCTGTCCTGGGTCGGCAGCTCGATGTTCACGGACAGCCGGTCGGCGTACCTGCCGGCCAGTTCGATCAGGCGCGGGTCGGCGTCCGGGATGGTCTTGAGGTGGATGTAGCCGCGGAACTTGTGCACTTCGCGCAGCTTGCGCGCGACCTCGACCAGCTGTTCCATCGTGTAGTCGCTCGACTGGATGATGCCGGAGCTGAGGAACAGGCCGTCGATGTAGTTGCGCAGGTAGAAGTCCTGCGTGAGCTTGACCACCTCGTCGACGGCGAAGCGGGCACGCGGCACGTTCGAGCTGCGCCGGTTGACGCAGTACTGGCAGTCGTAGATGCAGAAATTGGTGAGCAGGATCTTCAGCAGCGAGACGCAGCGCCCGTCCGGCGTGTAGCTGTGGCAGATGCCCATGCCGG
>DAMAFT010000816.1:0-2176 GCA_031995805.1 Massilia sp. | reverse complement strand
CGAGCTGGCGGGGTTGCTGAAGTAATTCCGCCACGCGCGTTCAACCAACGTGCCGGGGCCGCGTGCCGCACCCGTGCCCTGCCTTTCTTCCATTCGCTTGTAAAATCGGCCTGAGCCAGCCGTCATCGACCTGGCCACGTCGAACAATTCTTTAGGGAATCCAGATGAGCGAAAAGACGATTGCAGACAAGATGTTCCTGAGGACCGCGAAGTCGATGTTGATCCTCAACGGGAGCGTCCATCCCGGCATGGTGTCCCAGATGCCCGCCCAGCTGACCGCCAACGTGCAGGACAGGAACGACGTCGTGCTGCTGTTCGCGATGAACCGCAAGGAACTCGAGCAATATTTCCCGACTGCCAAGGAGCGCATGGGCGACAAGGGTTCGCTGTGGGTCGCCTACCTGAAGCAGACGGCGTCCAAGGCCACCGACATCAACCGCGATGCGATCGCCGCGTATGCCCAGGAAAACGGCATCACCACCGTGGCGATCGTCTCGGTCGACGGCGACTGGTCGGCGCTGCGCATGAAGCGCATCGAAGTCTGAGGCTTCGGGGCTCCCTCAGGCCGCGCCGTGGCGCGCCAGCGCCCAGGCCACGTGCTCGCGCACCAGCGCCGACGGGTGGTCCGCCCGGGCGCGCAGGGCCGCCACGATAACCGCCTCGCCGCAGGCGCCGGCCGCCGCGGCATTCCCCAGGCCCACCGCCAGGTTGCGCAGCCAGCGCTCGTGGCCGATGCGGCGGATCGGGCTGCCTTCCATGCGGCGGTTGAATTCTTCCTCGTCCCAGCCGAACAGCGCCGCCAGGCTGGAGTCGCCCAGGCCGTTCCTCTCGTCGAAATCGGGCAGCAGGCCCGCCTGGGCGAACTTGTTCCATGGGCAGGCCAACTGGCAATCGTCGCAACCGTAGATGCGGTTGCCGATCAGCGCCCGGAATTCCTCGGGAATGCTGCCCTTCAGCTCGATCGTCAGGTAGGAAATGCAGCGGCGCGCATCCAGGCGGCCGGGCGCCAGGATGGCGCCGGTCGGGCAGGCTGCGATGCAGGACGTGCACTGGCCGCAGTGGGCGCCGGTGGGCGCATCGACCGGCAGCGGCAAATCGACCAGGATCTCGCCGATGAAGAAGGTGGAGCCGGCCTCGCGGCTGAGCAGCAGCGTGTGCTTGCCGCGCCAGCCCAGTCCCGCCTTTTCGGCCAGCGGCAGTTCCATCACCGGCGCCGAATCCGTGAACACGCGGTAGCCGTAGTCGCCGATGGCGCCGCGCACGCGCTCGGCCAGCTGCTGCAGGCGGTTGCGCAAGACCTTGTGGTAGTCGCGCCCGCGCGCATACACCGACACGACGGCGGCCTGCGGGTCAGTCTGGCGCAGGCGTTCGCGCGCGCGCCAGTCGGCCGGCGTGGCGGCGGGCAGGTAGTCCATGCGCGCGGTGATGGCGCGCACCGTGCCGGGCACCAGCTCGGCCGGCCTGGCGCGCTTCATGCCGTGGCTTGCCATATAATCCATCTCGCCATGGTGGCCGGCATCCAGCCAGGCCTGCAGGCCCGCCTCGTGGCGCGCCAGGTCGACGTCGGCGATGCGCACGTCGGCGAAGCCCAGCGCCCGGCCCCAGGCCTTGATGGACTGGACGAGCTGGTCGAGGTCGGGTTGCGGGGTCGAGGAGGCTGGCGGCACGGACATGGCATGAGTACAAACATCGCGCGCCGGAGCATCAGCCGGGCGCGCACGACACGACATTCTATTCGAAGCAGCCCATCCCATGCAGCCCAAGCAGCGAACGACCGCCTTCCTTCCCGACGAATCCGCCACGCAGGCGCTCGGCGCCGCCCTCGCGCGCGCGCTGCAGCCCGGCCTGGTCGTCTACCTGCACGGCGACCTCGGCGCCGGCAAGACGGCGCTCACGCGCGCCCTGCTGCACGCGGCCGGCCACGCGGGCGCCGTGAAAAGCCCGACCTACACGCTGTCGGAACCCTACCGCATCGTCCTGGACGGCCGCTCCGTCAACCTGATCCACTACGACCTGTACCGCATGGCCAGCCCGGAGGAATTCCTCGACGCGGGCTTCCGCGAAGATTTCGACGGCAACAACATCTGCGTCGTCGAATGGCCGGAAAAAGGCGCGCCGGTGTTGCCGCCGCCCGACGTGCGAATCTTGCTGGAAGTCAGCGGTCACGGCCGTGAGG
>DAMAFT010000815.1:0-2190 GCA_031995805.1 Massilia sp. | reverse complement strand
GTACGTGTTCGGCACGACGGCCATCGGGCTGCTTGCCTCGGCGCTCACGCGCAGCCAGATCGCCGCCATGTTCTTCACGCTGATCGGTACCATGCTGCCGGCGATCCAGTTCGCCGGCCTGCTCAACCCCGTTTCCTCGCTCGAGGGTGCGGGCCGCCTCATCGGCCAGCTCTACCCGGCCAGCCACATGCTGGGCATCAGCCGCGGCGTGTTCGGCAAGGCGCTGGGACTGGCCGACGTGCGCCACGCGTTGTGGCCCCTGTTGCTCGCGTATCCGGTCGTCATGGCCGGCGCCATCGGGCTGCTCGGGAAACAGGAGCGCTGACATGCCAGCGGTTCTCAAGAACATCTTCCGCCTCGGCGTCAAGGAATTGTGGAGCCTGTGGCGCGACCCGGCACTGCTGCTGCTGATCGTCTACACGTTCACGGTGGCGCTGTACGTGGCTGCAACCGCCGCCCCCGAGGGACTGCGCCGCGCGGCCATCGCGATCGTCGACGAGGACGGTTCCGCGCTGTCGGCCCGCATCGGCGCCGCGTTCTATCCGCCCCGGTTCGCGCCGCCGCAACGCATCGGCCCGGCGGAGGCCGACGCCATGCTCGACAGCGGAACATGCACGTTCGTGCTCGACATCCCGCCCGGGTTCCAGCGCGACGTCCTCGCGGGACGCACTCCCCAGGTCCAGCTGGCCGTCGACGCGACCCGGATGAGCCAGGCCTTCACCGGGAATGCGGCGATCCAGCAGATCGTGCTCGGCGAAGTCGCCGAATTCCTGCAGCGCTACCGCGTCGACACGGTCCCGGCCGCCGACATCGTCATCCGCGCGCGCTTCAACCAGGCGCTCGAGCCGTCCTGGTTCGGCGCCGTGATGGAGTTGTCCAACAATATCACGATGCTGTCGATCATCCTGACCGGTGCCGCGCTGATCCGCGAGCGCGAACACGGGACGATCGAACACCTGCTCGTCATGCCGGTCGGCCCGACCGAGATCATGTTGTCCAAGATCTGGGCCATGGGGCTGGTGGTGATGTGCGCCACCGTGGTGGCGCTGCTGGGTGTCGTGCGCGGCGCCGTCGGCGTGCAGATCCAGGGGTCGGTCGCGCTGTTCCTGGCATGCGCGGCGCTGCACCTGTTCGCCACGACGTCAATGGGCATCTTCATGGCCACCGTCGCACGCAGCATGCCGCAGTTCGGGCTGCTGTTGATGCTCGTCCTGATTCCGCTGCAGATGCTGTCCGGCGGCGTGACACCGCGCGAGAGCATGCCCGACGCGCTGCGCTACCTGATGTCGCTGGCGCCCACCACCCATTTCGTCGGGCTGGGCCAGGCCATCCTGTTCCGCGGCGCCGGCATCGGCATCGCCTGGCCGTCGATGCTGGCGCTGGCGCTGATCGGCGGCGTCCTGTTCGGCGTTTCGCTGGCGCGCTTTCGCAAGACGATCAACCGCATGGGCTGAGCTGTCCGCGCTAAATCGAAAACAGTATCGAAGTTTTGATTTAGATCATACATGACGTGATGACATGGCGCGTAGGATGAAACCCTCGCCACTTTTCATAGGAGCGTCCATGAACATCATGCACACACACGCGGTGCGGGTCGCCATCCTCGCCGTGCTGGCCGGTCCGGCGCTCGCCCAGGCGGACCCTGCCTCCGCACCGCGCAAGGACACGACGTCTGCGGCCGGCAAGCAGGCCGCGTCGGCCTCGCGCCACGTGAACGATGCCGTCGCGGTCGTGCACAAGCTGGAGATGGAAGACAGCCTGCGGCCGCTGATCGCCGCGGCCAAGGGGGTGTTCGTCATTCCGTCGTATGGCAGAGCCGCCGCGGGCATCGGCGCCGACGGCGGCACCGGCATCCTGCTGGCCCGCCGCGCCGACGGCAGTTGGGCGGAGCCGGTGTTCTACACGACGGGCAGCATCAGCGTCGGCCTGCATGCCGGCGCGCAGGGCGGCACCCTGGCATTCGTCCTCAACAACCAGAAGGCCATCGACGCTTTCCTGAAGAAGACCAGCGTGGCGCTGAGCGCATCGGCAGGCCTGACGGTCCTGAACTGGAGCAAGATGGTCGAGAAGACGGCGGGCGCCGGCGACGTCGTCGCGTGGAGCGACACCAAGGGCTTGTTCGGCGACGTCGCGACGGTCGAGGTGGGCGGAATTCGTTTCAACCAGAAGCAACAACGCCTATTACCATCG
>DAMAFT010000814.1:0-2190 GCA_031995805.1 Massilia sp. | reverse complement strand
CCTTCGTGCGCCGGCGCCTGGCGCAGCACCCCGGCCAGCCGGTGCGCATCCTGTCCCTGCCCTGCGCCGGCGGCGAGGAGCCGTATTCGATGGCGATGGCCCTGCTCGACGCCGGCATCGACGCGCGCTGGTGCCGCATCGACGCGGTCGACCTGTCGGCCGGCGCCATCGAGCGCGCCCGCGCCGGACGCTATAACCGCAACGCCTTCCGCAGCGCCGACCTGGGCTTTCGCGCGCGCCATTTCGAACGCGACGGCGACGAGTGGGTCGTGTCCGGCGCCGTGCGCGCCTACGTCGACTTCGCCCAGGCCAGCCTGTTCGCGCTCGGCACGCATGCGCAGCCGGGCGGCTACGACCTGGCGTTCTGCCGCAACCTGCTGATCTATTTCGACGCCGCCACCGGGGCGCGCGCCGCCGCCGTGTTCCGTGCGCTGCTGGCGCGCGACGGCCTGCTGCTGTCCGGCTACGCCGAGGCGCCGGTGTTCTGCGGCAACGGCTTCGCGCCGGCCACGCCCGGCTCGCCCTTCGCCTTGCGCAAGCTCGGGCCCGGCGGCGCCGTGCGCCCGCGCGCGCCGGCGGCGGCGAACGATGCCGTCCAGGGCGTCCTGCGCAACGCCGCGCCGCCGCCCGCCGTGCAAGCGGGGATGCAAGCGGGGACGCAACCCGCGGCACCGCCGCGGGCGCCGCCGCCGCGCCCCACCCCGGCCCAGTTGCTGGTCCAGGCCCAGCGCCATGCCGACGCCGGCCGCCTGGCCGAGGCCGAGCAGGCCTGCCGCGACGTGCTGGCGCGCCTGCCCGACGACGCGGGCGCCTGGTTCCTGCTCGGCATGGTCCACGAATGCGCGGGCGATGCGCGCGCGGCCGAGCGCTGCTGGCGCCGCTGCGTCTACCTCGACCCCGACCACTACGAGGCGCTGTGCGGCCTGGCGCTGCTGCACGAGCGGCTCGGCGACGCCGCCCAGGGCGCGGCCCTGCGCCGGCGCGCCGCGCGCATCTATGAACGCCGCGGGAGCGGCGCCGCATGAGCGCCGTCGCCCCCGGCCGGGACGACTGCTGGCGCCGCATCGGCGTGGCCGGCGACCGCAGCTGCCCCGAACTGGAACGCTACGCGCACTGCCGCAACTGCCCGGTGTACGCCGGAGCCGCCCAGCGCAGCCTGCAGCGCCCGGTCGACCAGGACTACCGCGATGCCTGGGCGAGCGAACTGGCGCGCCTGGTGCCGCCGGCGCCGAACGCCGACAGCGCCGCGATGGCCTTCCGCGTCGGGCGCGAATGGCTGGCGGCGCCGCTGGCGCTGGCCGCCTCGGTCGCGCCGCTGGCGCCGGTGCACCGGCTGCCGCACCGCGGCCGCGGCGCCCTGCTGGGCATCGTCAACGTCGGCGGCCGCCTGCTGCCGGCCGTATCGCTGGCGCGCCTGCTCGACATCGACACCGACGACGTGCCGCCGCCGCCCGGCCGCCATGCCTTCCCGCGCCTGCTGGTGCTGGCCGCCGGCGCGCACGGCTTCGCCCTGCCGGTGGACGAGGTGCACGGCGTGCTGCGCCATGCCGGCGCGGACATGCGCCCCGCCCCCGCCACCGTCGGCCACGGCCCGTCGCCGCTGCTGGCCGGCGTGATCCGCGACGGCGCGCTGGAAGCCGGCCTGCTGGACGCCGCGCGCCTGCGTGAACGCCTGGAAGGATTGCTGCGATGAGCCACGACGAGCACCGAACGGACGACGGCCTGGGAGGCGGCCTGGGTGGCGACCTGAGCGGCATGTCGATGCTGGACCTGTTCCGGCTCGAGGCCGAGGACCAGGCCCGCGCCCTCACCGACGGCCTGCTGCTGGTGGAACGCGACGCCGCCGGACCCGACACGCTGGAAGCGCTGATGCGCGCCGCCCATTCGATCAAGGGCGCCGCCGCGATCGTCGGCCTGGAGGCCGCCGTGCGGCTCGCGCATGCGATGGAAGACCTGTTCGTGGCGGCCCAGCGCGGGCGCCTGCGCCTGGGCGCGGCCGCCGTCGACGTGCTGCTGGCCGCCGTCGACCTGATGCAGCGCCTGGCCGCCGGCGACGACGCCGGCGGCGCCGCCGTGGACGCGTCCGTGGCGGCGCTGGAGCGCTTGCGCGACCCCGCCTCCGCGCCGCTGCTGCGGCCGGGCGCGGCATCCGCCCCCGTGCCCCCCGCCGCGCCGGCAGCGGCGCCGGTC
>DAMAFT010000813.1:0-2191 GCA_031995805.1 Massilia sp. | reverse complement strand
GTCACCGGCGCGGGCGACACCTGGACGGTCACGGTGAAGGACATCGCCGGCAACGGCAGCCTGCGCCTGGACCTGAAGGCGAGCGGCACCGGCATCGTGGATGCCACCGGCAACGCCGTCGCCGGCGGCTACGCGAACGGCGCGGTGCACGCGGCGTCGTTCAATGCCGCGCCGGTCATCACCTCGAACGGCGGCCTGGAGCAGGCGACGATCAAGATCGCCGAGAAAGTCGCTGCGGTCACGACGGTCCTGGCCGGCGACGCCGACCACGATACCCTTGTCTACAGCATCGAAGGCGGCGCCGATGCCGCCCTGTTCACGATCGATGCCACGACCGGCGCGTTGACATTCAAGGCCGCCCCGGCCTGGTCGCGCGATCCGAACGCCGCCAACGACTACCAGGTGAAGGTCGGCGTGGCCGACGGCCGCGGCGGCGCCGACAGCCAGCTGCTCAAGGTGCAGGTCGACATGGACGGCAATGGCGACGGCATTCCCGACAGCACGCAGCCCAACGTCGGGTCGATCCCGGCGGTGGCGCCCAACAATCCCTACGTCACGCTGGAGGTCCCCGGCGGCTACACGCTGGGCGGCCTGGGCGCCAGTGCCGCCCCGGGCTCGCTGCCGCGCGGCGTCAAGATGCCGCTCGGCCAGCTCGACTTCACGATCGGCAACGTGTCGCAGGGCGGCACCGTCCAGGTGACCATCTATGTCGACGCCAGCCTGGGCGTCAACGCCTACTACAAGCAGGACAATAACCACGCCTGGAAGAACATCGCGAAGTCGGTCGTCACGCCTCCCGGCTCGCCCAAGACGAAGATCACGTTCGACCTGACCGACGGCGGCCTGCTCGACAGCGACGGCCTTGCCAACGGCGTCATCCGCGATCCGGGTGGCGTGGCCTTCATCGTCCCGCAAATCACCAGCGACGGCGGCGAACTCGCGGCCGCCGTGCCGGTCGCGGAAAATACCACGGCGGTCACGGTCGTCAAGGCGAGCGCGGTCGGCGCCGTCAGCTATGACATCGTGGGCGGCGCGGACGCGGCGCTGTTCAGGATCGACGCGCAGACCGGCGTGCTGCGCTTCGCCGCCGCGCCGGACTTCGAGACCCCGCTCGACCGCGGCGACGGCGCCGGCAACAATACCTACGTCGTGCAGGTGCGGGCGCAGGACGCCGCCGGCAGCGAAACGCAGACGCTGACGGTGCGCGTCACCGACGTCGACGAGACGGCCCCGACCCAGGAAAGCACCGTCGACGGCGTCAGCGTCGTCACCGGCACCCAGGCCAACCCCGACGGCAGCACCAGCAAGGTGATCGACATCCCGGTCGTGCAGTCCGGCCGCGCCGACACCGTCGGCGGCAACGACGTCGCCGACATCGCGCTGGCCGCCAGCGGCGGCAGGACCGTGCTCGGCGCCCAGGTGCCGACCGGCTACGGCCTGCGCGTGGTCGGCCAGGAAACCCCCGGCACCGCAGGCTCGTCGCTGGCGGACCTGATCCGCGAGATCAAGGCGCACACGCCCGCCGGCTCGGCCGACCAGGGCAAGCTGGTCGACGGCGGCACCGGCTTCCTCGGCGCCCTGGACGGCGCCACGCCCCTGCTGGTGCAGAGCGTCACCCTGACGAGCGCGAACGGCGCCTCCGGCCCGGACGCCGTCGTGCTGTCCGGCCAGACCGCGGCGAACGGCGGCGTGCAGACGGCGCTGGTGATCGACACCAGCGGCTTGTCGGGCATTACCCAGCTGCAGCTGCAGAACGTCGACTTCGCCGCGATCATCGGCGCCGCCCGCGTGACCGGCGGCGACGGCTCGCAGAAGGTGTGGGGCGACTCGGCAGCGCAGTACATCATGCTCGGCGCCGACGACGACACGCTGCACGGCGGCGACGGCGACGACACCGTCGGCAGCGCGGGCGGCAACGACCACATCTACGGCGACGGCGGCAACGACGTCGTGTTCGGCGGCATCGGCGACGACTATATCGATGGCGGCACCGGCCGCGACACCGTGCTGCTGACGGGCGCCTCGCGTGCCGACTACAGCCTGCGCGTCAAGGACGGCATGATCGTGTCGACGGCGCTGCACGGCACGGACGGCATCGACACCATCGCCAACGTCGAGGTCATGCAGTTCGCCGCTCCGGACACGTCGGCCGCCGGCACCATCGGCCGGCTGTACGAGGCCTCGCTGGGCC
>DAMAFT010000812.1:0-2210 GCA_031995805.1 Massilia sp. | reverse complement strand
GCTTGACGCCGATGTCGATCAGGTCGCGGATGATGGTGTCGACGTCGCGGCCGACGTAGCCGACCTCGGTGAACTTGGTCGCCTCGATCTTGATGAAGGGCGCGTCGGCCAGCTTGGCCAGGCGCCGCGCGATCTCGGTCTTGCCGACGCCGGTCGGGCCGATCATCAGGATGTTCTTCGGCGTGATCTCGTGGCGCAGCGGTTCCTCGACCTGCTGGCGGCGCCAGCGGTTGCGCAGCGCGATCGCCACGGCGCGCTTGGCCTTGCCCTGGCCGACGACGTGCTTGTCGAGTTCGGAGACGATTTCGGACGGGGTCATGTTCATGATCTTGCTGAGTTGCATTGCTTGCCTTTCGCTGTCGGCGCTCAGTCGAGCGTCTCGATGATGTGCGACATATTCGTGTAGATGCACAGTTCGCCGGCGATGGTCAGCGCCTTCTTGACGACCTCGGCCGGTGCCATGTCCGTGTTTTCCTGCAGCGCCTTGGCGGCCGACTGCGCATAGATGCCGCCCGAGCCGATCGCGCCGATGCCGTCTTCGGGTTCGAGCACGTCGCCGTTGCCGGTGATGATCAGGGTCTTTTCGCGGTCGGCCACCAGCAGCATGGCTTCCAGGCGGCGCAGCACGCGGTCGGTGCGCCAGTCCTTGGCCAGTTCGACCGAGGCGCGCAGCAGGTTGCCCTGGTGTTTTTCCAGTTTCGCTTCGAAGCGGTCGAGCAGGGTGAAGGCATCGGCCGTGCCGCCGGCAAAGCCGCACAGCACCTTGTTCTGGTACAGCTTGCGCACCTTGCGCGCCGAGCCCTTCATGACGACGTTGCCCAGGGTGACTTGTCCATCGCCACCGAGCGCGACCTGGTTGCCGCGCCGGACGCTGACGATCGTCGTACCGTGAAATTGTTCCATATTTGCCTCGTGGTTGATCTGCTCACCGCAAGTGGGGATGTCGTATGAAATTGCAAGACAAGACCGTGTCCGGTGGTCAAGTTTGCCAAGGCATTATGCTGTCGGTATTCAATAGCGATGGGCATGCAGGCGCGCCTGCTCGCCCGCGCCCAGCAGGCGCAGCAGCCCGGCCGCCAGGTGGTTCAGGTCGCGCAATTCGACGCGCCGCGCCTCGCCGGCGATGCCGTCGCCCTGCGCCAGGTTGCGCAGCCGCGCGGACAGGGCCGTCGCCGCCATGTAGTCGATGCGCGCCAGCCGCGAACAGTCGAGCACGAGGACGGCGTGGCGCTTGGCATGGTCGGCGATGGCCGCCAGCAGCGGGCCGGGATCGCCCTCGACGACGTCGGGCATCAGGAAGCGGTCGCCTTCCACCCCCGGCGCACCCGCCAGGTTGCGGGCGGCGCGGCGCGGCGCCTCGAAGGAGGGCGGCGAGATCTCGAAGGTGACGCAGTAGTCCATCGCCGTCTCCTCGAAATCCTTTTCGCGGTTGGCCAGCAACAGCAGTTCCAGCAGCAGCAGCCAGGGCGCCGCGCTGGCCGAGCGGTTGCCGATCTGGAGCATCGGCCGCAGCAGCGCGAGCAGGTGGTCGGCGCCGGCCAGCACCAGTTCGCGCCCCTCCTTGCGCAGGTATTGCAATGCCTGCAGCAGCATGGCGCAGCCGTCCGGCGCCACCTGGGAGACGGCGTGGAATTCGATCCGCACCACGGGACTGGGCGACGGCGCCAGCACGCGCGCCAGCGCGGCGCCGCAGCGCGCGTCGAGGCGGCCGGACAGCACGGCCGTCGGGGTGGTGCCGGAAAATGCCCTGCCGCCCGCGTCGGTAGCGGCGGCGCCGGTGGCCGGCGGCTGGTAGGGCGGCGGCGAAGTCTCGAAATGGCTGGCGTAGTCGATCGCGACGCTCTCGAAATCGTGTTCGCGCTCCAGCGCCTGGTACAGGTCGAACAGCATCCACCACGGCTGGCGGTCGGTGCGCCCGGTCGTCGCCAGGCTGGCGCGCAGCGTGTGCTCGGCGTCGGCGAACTGGCCGTTGGCATACAGGATGGCCGCTTCCTCGACCACCGGCGCGCTGGACGGCGTTGCCAGCGCGTCGGGCACGTCGTCCGCGTCGGCCGGCATGCGGGCGTCCCGGGCGGCTTCCGGCCCAACGTCGTGTGCAGGCGTCGCGGTGGCGGCCGGGGTGCGCCGGTGGCCGCTCCAGGCATCGTCGTCGAAGATGTCCGAGGTCATTTCGAGTTCGATCTCGTCGATCTTGGCGGCGGTGGCGCGGG
>DAMAFT010000811.1:0-2216 GCA_031995805.1 Massilia sp. | reverse complement strand
CGTCGGCCGCGCGCGCCGCGCCCAGGCGCAGCGTGGCGCCGCCGCCGTGCTGCGTGCCAGCGAGTTTGGCTTCGACGTTGCGCACCGTGACCGGCAGCAGGCGCTCGCCGCTGGCCTCGACGATGCCGAACGGCGCCGCGAACTTGATCAGGGGCGGCTGCTCGGCCGTGCGCACGGCCAGCGGGAAGCGGCCGGCGTTGACGAGCGCGCGGCCGGCATCGTCGCGCAGTCCGGGCGGCAGGTGCAGCGTGAAGCGCGCCTGTTCCGGGAACGGGCCCGCCAGGCTGACGCTGTCCACCAGGCCGCCCTGCCCTTCGCGCCCGGGCGCCGCCGCCGCCCAGCGCTTGCCGCCCGGCCCCTCCAGGTAGATCCGGGCGGCGTCGGCAGCCTTGACCGGCGCGCTGAAGTCGACGCGCATCGGCTGGAACGGGATGCACTGGGAGCGCGCGCTGACGCGCTCGCAATTGAAGCGGGCCGTGAAATCGGCGCGGGTCTTGAAACCGAGCGCCTGTTCCTGGCTGGTCGCCAGGCCGTTCGGCGCGGCCATGCCGGCGCCCCACACCAGGGCGACCTCGGTGGCGGCCGGCAAGGTGCGCCGGCATTGCAGCGCCACCAGCCGGCGCAGCCGGCCGGCCCGCTCGGCGGCGCGCACGCTCGCCTCGGACGCGTTCCAGGATTCCTCCTTGCCGGGCGCGCGGTCGACCGCCTGGCCGGCGAACCAGCGGTTGCGCAGCAGCAGTTGCAGGCGCGTGTCGCCCGTCACGATGCGCACGCCGATCTTTTCGTTGATGCCGTCGGCGCGGCACCAGGCATGGGCCAGGATGCTGTCGTCGGCGGCCGGGGCCGACAGCGCCAGCAGGAACACCTGCTGCTCGTCGATGCCGCCGGCGCCCTCGCCGGGCAGCGATTCCAGCACGGCCGGGCCGCCGGTGTTCACGGCGAATGCGCGCCGGCCGGCGAGCGGCTGGCCGGCCAGGTCGCGCACGTCCGGCGCGAGGGTGAAGCGGCAGGACGCCGCCCCCGGCAGGTCGCGCTCGAAATCGTAGCTCCAGCTGCGCTCGTCGATCCAGCGGCCGCTGCCCGGCACCGGGCAGGCGACGGCGAACGGCGCCGGCGCGCGCAGGTCGCCGAACGCGACCATCGGCGCCGAGAAGCGCGCGACAGCCTGGCGCACCTCGCGCACCTCGCCGTCGGGCGTGAACGAATCGACCGTCGTCTGCGCGCGGGCCGCGGCCCCGCAGCACAGCAATACCAGGAACAGCGCGCGCAGCACGACGGGCATCGTCATCTCCGTATCAGGCGAATGGCAGGGACTAGCAGATGGATATTGCAAGCAAGAATATACCTGTGAACAATATTTCTGTCATATTAAGAAAGCGTGCGGAACACCCTCCAGGGCAACCCCAAGGGCGGCTGTGCAGAAGTGCGTGGTTTGGATATAAAATGCCTGTCTTATATTTCCCAAGCGCATATAAAAGCGTCCGGAACCCGTTTTTCCAAGGAACCCATGAGCCTCCAACTGATCCTGAACCTGGCCATCGCCGCCGCGGTGTGCGCGCTGCTGTACATGATGCAGCAACGCCACGTGTCCTTCACCAAGCGCGTCTTTTCCGCCCTCGGCCTGGGCGTGCTGCTGGGCGCCGGGTTCCAGGCGGCGTACGGCAACGGCGCGGCCGTCATCAAGGACACCAACGCCTACCTCGACATCGTCGGCAGCGGCTACGTCAAGCTGCTGCAGATGATCATCATGCCGCTCATCATGGTGTCGATCATCCAGGCCATCCTGAAGCTGCGCAATGCGTCGTCGCTCGGCAAGATCAGCATGCTGACCATCGGCACCCTGATGGCCACGACGGCCGTCGCGGCGTCGATCGGCATCCTGATGGCCAAGCTGTTCGGCCTGTCCGCCGTCGGCCTGACCTCCAGCGCGGCCGAGCTCGCGCGCGGCGCCTACCTGGAAGGCAAGCTGGCCACGGCGCAAGACCTGTCGCTGCCGAAGATGATCCTGTCCTTCATCCCGGAAAACCCCTTCCTCGACATGACGGGCGCGCGCAATACCTCGACCATCGCCGTGGTGCTGTTCTCGATCTTCATCGGCGTCTCGGCCACCGGCATCGCCGGCAAGAAGCCGGAAGTGTTCGAGTCGTTCAGCCACTTCGTCCACGTGGCCCACGTGATCGTGATGCGCATGGTGACCCTGGTGCTGCGCCTGACCC
>DAMAFT010000810.1:0-2217 GCA_031995805.1 Massilia sp. | reverse complement strand
CGAGCATCTTGGCGATGCGCTTGTACATCTCGGGGTCGATCATGCGGAACGCCAGGTCTTCCAGCTCCCACTTGAGCTGGAAGATGCCGAGGCGGTTGGCCAGCGGCGCGTACAGGTCGAGCGTCTCGCGCCCGTAGTTGCTGGTCACCTCGTCGAAGCGCTTCTTTTCGGCGAAGTGGCGCAGCGTGGTCACGCAGGAGGCCAGGCGCACCAGCACCACGCGCATGTCGCTGGCCATCGCCAGCAGCATCTTGCGCAGCGTCTCGATCTGCGCCATCGCTTCCTGGGCGGCGTTCTTGCCGCGCCGGACCGGGGCCTGGCTTGCCGTCAGGTCGCGCAGGCGGATCAGCTGGTGCACGCCGTGCACCATGTCCGCCACTTCCTTGCCGAAGCGTTCCTCGATGGTGTCCGCCAGCGCGGGTTCCATCA
The DNA here is from genome assembly GCA_031995805.1 of Massilia sp. Classification (GTDB taxonomy): domain Bacteria; phylum Pseudomonadota; class Gammaproteobacteria; order Burkholderiales; family Burkholderiaceae_D; genus Telluria. Next base: position 1,788 of record DAMAFT010000810.1, on the reverse strand, counting down.
TGCACAGCTCGAACAGCAGGCCGGCGATGCGCGTCTCGGCATCGCTGCGCAACAGGGCGAGCGTGGTGGCCACGCCCACGGAAAACTCGCAGGCGCCCTGGCCCGACGAGGCCTGGCGTTCGCCGTAGGCCGCGAGCGCGAACTCGAGCGCGGCCTTGACGCGCACGCAATCGTCGTGGCCGAGGCCTTGGAGCAGCTGGGTGGCGGCGTCGCCGAGCGCGGCTGTCGAAACCATGCGGCCTTTCTTACGCCTGCGCGGCGACGATCACGACTTCGACCAGGCAGGCGGGATTGGCCAGCTTCGCCTCCACGGTGGCGCGCGGGGGCGTGTGGCCCGGCACGACCCATTCGTCCCACACCGCGTTCATGCCCGGGAAGTCGGCCATGCTGGCGATGTAGATCTGGGCCGAGAGGATGCGCGACTTGTCGCTGCCCACTTCGGCCAGCAGGCGGTCGACGTGGCCCAGCACTTCGCGGGTCTGGCCGGCGATGTCCTGCGCGGTGTCCTCGGCGATCTGGCCGGCCAGGTAGACGGTGCCGTTGTGGACGGCGGTTTCGGACAGGCGCTTGCCGACGTGGAGTCGTTGGATTTCCATGGTGTTCCCTGGGGTTGGTTGGTGATCGGTCATTCGGTCATTCGGTTATTCGGTCATTCGGTCATGTAATTACTCGGCACGTCAGCCGGCCAGGAAGTCGCGCGCGAGCGCGATCTGGTCCGCTTGCAGGAAGGTCGGCGCATGGCCGACGCCCGCGATCTCCACCAGGCGCGGATGCGGGCCGCGTCGCGTCATTTCCTCGGCGGTGGCGCGCGACAGCAGGTCGGAGTGCTCGCCGCGCACCAGCAGGGTCGGGCAGCGGATCGCGTCGAACGCGGCCCACAGCGCCTGCTGGTCCTGCGCCGCGCGTTCCGGCGTGATGGCGGCGAACGGCCCGGCCAGCGCCGGGTCGTAGTGGCGGGTCCACTGGCCGTCCGGCGTCTCGACCAGCACGTCGCGCGCCAGCTTGTCCCACTGGGCGTCGTCGTGCGGCCCGAACGCCGCCGAGACCCCGCGCACGAAGGCGGCGCCGGCGCCGTAGTCGGGGAAGCGCAGGTCCTGGCCGATGTAGTCGGCGATGCGCGCCAGCGCGGCCGGGTCCAGCACCGGGCCGATGTCGTTCAGCACCAGGCGCTTGACGGGGCTGTCCGCGAACGAGGCCAGGATCATGCCGATCAAGCCTCCCATCGAGGTGCCGAACCAGTGCACGTCCTCGTCGGCGTTGCCGGCGGTGATGCGCGCGACCAGCGTCACCATGTCGGCCACGTACTGCGGCACGACGTAGTGCCGGGGATCGCGCAGCCGTCCGGAGCGCCCGCGCCCGACCACGTCGGGGCAGACCACGCGGTAGCGGTCGCACATGGCCGCCGCCAGCGCGTCGAAGTCGCCGGCCACGCGCGTGACGCCGTGCACGCACACCAGCACGCGCGGGTTGTCCGGGTCGCCCCACTCCTTGTACGCCATGCGATGCAGGCCGGCCGGCGAACTGCATTGCACGGACTTCAGCCTTGGTTCGCTCATGTCCTGCCCATCTCCAGTCTTCGTCTACATCGTCGTATTCATCGTCGTCTTCATCGTCGCCTTCGGCTTCGCATTGAAGCGCCGCCAACATTTTAACCGGCGATGCGATTAGAATTCTACCAAGTCTGGCCGGAAGACCGGGCACACCTTCCAACCCTTTCCTGAAGGAGACGTAATGACCAATGCAATTCTGAAGAGCAAAACCGCCCTCGTGACCGGCTCGACCTCGGGC
>DAMAFT010000809.1:0-2226 GCA_031995805.1 Massilia sp. | reverse complement strand
TCTGATCGAGTGAAGGAGTCATCATGAACATGATCTATAACAGCGAACAGTACAGCGTCGTGGAATTCGGCGTCGACCACAACCTCGAAGCCCTGCGTTTCGGCGGCTACGAGATCGTCGACAAATCCGGCCGGCGCGAAGCGTTCATCGGCGGCAAACTGGCGCAGTCGTTCCGGCGCGACGTCAACAACCTGATCGCCAGCGAACCGACGATGGAAGAGATCGACGACTTCCTGGGTTCCTACGATACCCTGATGAGCCAACCGGTCGTCCTGCACTGACAACACCATCCCGGATCCGCCCAGCGGGCGGTCCGGCGATCCGGCGCTCCGGGCGCCGTCCGACTTCGTTCTTTTTTCAATCACGTTTTCCGCATTCCGGCTTTGTGCCGGCGCATGGTAAGCTTGACCCATGTGTCAACTTCTTGCCATGAACTGTAATGTCCCGACGGACATCGTATTCAGTTTCACCGGTTTCGCCCACCGCGGCGGCCGCACCGATACGCACCATGACGGTTGGGGCATCGCCTTCTTCGAAGGCACCGGCGTGCGTCATTTCGTCGACCACCAGGCGGCCGTCGCCTCGCCGATCGCCGAGCTGATCAAGAACTACCCGATCAAGTCGCTGAACGTCGTCGCCCACATCCGCAAGGCGACGCAGGGCCAGGTGGCGCTGGAAAACTGCCATCCCTTCGTGCGCGAGCTGTGGGGCCGCTACTGGGTGTTCGCCCACAACGGCGACCTGAAGGACTTCGACCCGGTCCTCGACGGCCCCTACCGGCCGGTCGGCAATACCGACAGCGAGCGCGCCTTCTGCTTCCTGCTGCAGCAGTTGCGCGAACGCTTCGGCGAGCAGCCTCCGGCGCTGGCGCAGTTGCGCGCCGCGCTGGCCGACCTGGTCGCCGTCGTCGCGCGCCACGGCACGTTCAACATGATGCTGTCCGACGGCACCGCGCTGTTCGCGCACTGCTCGACCAAGCTGTGCTACATCGTGCGCCAGTACCCGTTCGCGTCGGCCTGCTTGTCCGACGAGGACCTGTCGGTGGACTTTTCCCAGGTCACGACGCCGAACGACCGCGTCGCCATCATCGTCACCACGCCGCTCACCAAGAACGAAACCTGGACCGACTTCGCGCCCGGGGAATTGAAGATGTTTGTGGATGGATTGCCGCAAACATAAGATCTTGTAACGTTTTTTTACAGAAATAATTTTCATCCGGTCACTCAGCTGTTGGAATGCGGTAAAGTAGCCGGATGCTATTGTTCATGAGTCCGAGATGACCGATACCGCGAGCCTCGAGCGCGCCGACTACCCGTTGCGCGTACGTGATTTCTACCTGGGGCGCCAGCCCGTCCTCGATCGCAACCAGGCCCTGTACGGCTACGAGCTGCTGTTCCGCAGCGCCGCGCCGGGCATGGCGGTGCCGGGCGTGCCGACGCCGAACGCCGTGGGCGCCGCGATGCCCAGCGGCCTGTCGGCCACCGCCGCCGTGATCGCCCATGCGGCCCAGCTCGGCCTGGCGCGCGCGATCGGCGATGCCGCCTGCTTCCTGAACGTCGACGCCGAGACCCTGGCCAGCGACATCTTTGCCTTCCTGCCGCGCGACCGCACCGTGCTGGAAATCGTGTCCTCCGTCGTGCCCGACGAAGCGGTGCTGGAGCGCATGCGCGAACTGGCCGGGCACGGCTTCCGCTTCGCCATCGACGGCGTCGACGGCGACAGCCTGCGCCTGCAGCGCCTGCTGCCGCTGGTGTCCGTCGTCAAGCTCGACCTGCGCACCGTCCCGCATGGCAGCCTGCCGGCGCTGGTGCGGCGCCTGCACGCGATGGAAAAGCAGGTCGTGGCCGAGAAGGTCGAGACGCGCGCGGAATACGAAGCCTGCCTGGACCTCGGCTTCGACTATTTCCAGGGCTATTATTTCGCCAAGCCGTCGGTGCTGGGCGGGCGCAAGCTGTCGCCGTCGCAGCTGACGGTGCTGGACCTGATGAACCTCGTCATGTCCGACGTCGACAACGTCGAGATCGAGCGGGCGGTCAAGAAGGACGTGACGCTGGCGCTGAACCTGCTGCGCCTGGTGAACACGCCGGCGGTGGGCGCGCGCCAGCGCATCGATTCGGTCAGCCAGGCGCTGGTCGTGCTGGGCCGGCGCCAGCTGCAGCGCTGGCTGCAGATCATGCTGTACGCCGAGCCGTCCACGCGCGGCCACAACCAGTCGCCGCTGCTGAT
>DAMAFT010000808.1:0-2232 GCA_031995805.1 Massilia sp. | reverse complement strand
TCGTCGAACCGTCGGCGCCAAGGCATGACGATCGGTGTGCCGCACATCGAAAACGAGCCGACGCCCTGCCGGCACGGACAGGCAGACAGGCAGACAGGCAGACAGGCAGACAGGACCGCACGGGGGCCGAACCGCATGAAGCACCGGGAACTGCATCGCATCGAACACCTTGGCTGGCTGCGCGCCTCCGTGCTCGGCGCCAACGACGGCATGATCTCCACCGCCAGCCTGCTGGTCGGCATTGCCGCGGCGGGCGCGTCGCACGCGAACATGCTGCTGACTGGTCTTGCCAGCCTGGTCGCCGGCAGCATGTCGATGGCGACCGGCGAATATGTCTCGGTCGCGTCGCAGGCAGATACCGAAAAGGCGGCCATCCGCCAGGAAATGGCCGAGCTGGCGCACGACGGCGCAGCCGAACACCGCGAGCTGACCGCCATCTACGTGCAGCGCGGCCTGGACCACGACCTGGCGGCGCAGGTGGCGTCCCAGCTGATGGCGCACGACGCCCTGGGCGCCCATGCCCGTGACGAACTCGGCATCCATGACCATACCCTGGCGCGGCCGCTGCAGGCGGCGCTCGCCTCGGCGCTGAGTTTCGCCGTCGGCGCGGCGGTGCCGCTGGCGATCACGGCGCTGACGCGCGCCGACGTGCTGGTTGCCGTGCTGGTTGCCTCCACCCTGGCCGGCCTGGCCGTCCTGGGCGCGTTTGCCGCGAAAACCAGCGGTGCGCCGGCGCTTCCGGCCGCGATCCGTGTCACCTGCTGGAGCGCCCTGGCGATGGGCGCGACCATCGCGATCGGCAGCCTGTTCAATACCCGCATCTGACATCCACACGCCAGCCCACTGGACCACGATGGAAATCCAGACCGTATTCCACGGCGCAAGGCCAGCGGACCACCCGGTCGGCAGGCGCCATGCGCCGAACGGCTGGGCCGTCATCGTTCTCGCCGCCGGCCACGTCAGCGCCGCCGCTTGCGCCGCTCCTCGTCGCGCGCCTGCGCGAAGCGCGACTCGGTCAGGCCGGCTTCACGGCGCCCGAAGGCATAGTTTGCTTCCAGCCACAACACGTTGATGATGCCCAGCGCCAGCGCCAGGCCCACTCCCAGAATCCAGCTGAAATACCACATGGTGCCGCTCCCTAATATGAAGTGTGTTGGTGCTCGCGGATGTCGTCCAGGGTCACCTTGCCGCGCATGATCCAGTAGACCCAGGTCGTGTAGATCGCGATGATCGGCAGGAACAGCAGCACCATCCAGAACATCAGGCCCAGGGTGCGCTGGCTCGATACGGCATCCCACACGGTCAGGCTGCTGCGCGGATCCAGCGAGGACGGCAGGATGAACGGGAACAGCGCGGCGCCGGCGGTCAGGATGATCCCCGCGACCGCCAGCGCGCTGCCCGCGAACGCCAGGCGCGCGCGCCGCAAGCGCATGCACAGCGCCGCCAGCAAGGCGCCGCCGATGCCCAGCAGCGGCAGCACCGCGGTGGCGGGCCAGCGCGCATAGTTGTCCATCCAGGCGCCGGCCGCCACGCTGACGGTCTTCGCCAGCGGCGTGAAGGCGCTGTTCGGATCGGGCATCGCGTCGATCCGCATGCCCGGCAGGCGCGCCGCCCAGAAGCCCGCCGCCGCGAACAGCACCGCCGTCGCCAGCGCCGCCCCGATGCCGATGCGGCGCGCACGCGAGGCGACCTCCCCTTCGGTCTTGACCTGGGCAAAAGCGGCGCCGTGCATCAGCAGCATCAGTACCGACACCAGCCCCGCCGTCAGGCCGAAAGGACTGAGCAGCTCGAAGAAACTGCCGTCATAGGCGACCCGCATCGATTCGTCGTAGCGGAACGGTACCCCCAGCAGCAGGTTGCCGAAGGCGACACCGAAGATCAGCGGCGGCACCAGTCCGCCGACGAACAGTCCCCAGTCCCAGGCCGCGCGCCAGCGCGGGTCGTCGACCTTGCCGCGGTAGTCGAAGCCCACCGGACGCAGGAACAGGGAAAACAGCAATACCATCAGGGCCACGTAGAAGCCCGAGAACGCGGTCGCATAGACGAGCGGCCAGGCCGCGAACGTGGCGCCGCCGGCGGTGATGAACCAGGTCTGGTTGCCTTCCCAGGTGGGGCCGATCGCGTTGATCAGCACGCGTCGCTCGCCATCGCTGCGTCCGGCGAACGGCAGCAGCATCCCGACCCCGAAATCGAAGCCGTCGGTCAGCGCGAAGCCGATCACCAGCACGCCGA
>DAMAFT010000807.1:0-2233 GCA_031995805.1 Massilia sp. | reverse complement strand
GCCATCGGCTGTATGGCCGACCACCTGCATCGGAAAAAATGTTGGCCGCGTGTAACCGGCATCCCGGGCGGCGCGAATTATCCAGCGTCATCCCCAAACGAGCGACCCACCATGATGATTGTGCGTTACACCGCAGCGCTTGCCGGCGCCGCACTGCTGGCAGCCACCTGTCCGGCGCCGCCGGCCCGTGCCGCTGCGGTCTGCGAAGTCCGAAGCGGGACGGCGAGAGCGGCGGCGTCCCCCTGCGCCACGACGATACCGCGCGCTTCTGGCCCCGTCGCGTTCACCCGGGGCCAGGCCGAGCTGCACCGCAACCTGGCCATGCCGCGGCAGTGGCGCCGTGAAGGCCTGCAGGCACTCGCGTTCGTCCAGGATGACGACGCCCACGTATTGCAGGCGGTCGATACCGCCACTTGCACGACACCCATCGCCCACCCCGGGAGGCTCCAATGAAGGATTCACGCACGATCATCCATCCGGCCTGGCTGCGTATCGGCCACTGGCTCAACGTGGCCGCCGTGCTGGTGCTGGTCACCAGTGGCTGGCGCATCTACGACGCCACCGGCTTTCTCGGTTTCGCCATCCCGGCCGAGCTGACGCTGGGCGGCTGGCTGGGCGGTGCGATCGCCTGGCATTTCGCAGCGATGTGGCTGCTTGTCGTGAACGGCCTGGCCTACCTCGCCATCAACCTGGTGTCCGGCCGCTTGCGGCGCCAGTTTTTCCCCATCCCGCCGCGCCAGGTGCTGCACGACTTCGGCGCCGCCCTGCGCGGCCGGCTGTCGCACGCCGACCCGAGCCATTACAACAGCGTGCAGCGGCTGGCCTACGTGTTCGTCATGGTCGACAGCATCGTGCTGGTCGTCTCCGGACTCGTGCTGTGGAAATCGGTGCAGTTTCCGCTGCTGCGCACGCTGGTGGGCGGGTACGAGGGCGCGCGCCGCGTGCATTTCTGCGCCATGGCAGGCCTGTGCGGCTTCATCGTCGTGCACGTGGCGATGGTGGCTCTGGTGCCGCGCACCCTGGTCGCCATGCTGCGCGGCCGCTGAATGCGATCGAGGACAAGCACATGACACTGTTCAAACCACGTACCATCGTCGTGCCCGAAGACGGCGCGGCGATGCTCGCCGATGCGATCAAGCGCGTCGAGCAGCCATCGCGCCGCGCCTTCCTGCAGCGCAGCCTGACGCTCGGCGGCCTGGGCCTCTTGAACGGATGCACGCCGGACAGCCAGGAGAACATCGAGCGTGCGCTCGCCTCCATCTCGCGCCTCAACGACCGCGCCCAGGCCTTCCTGTTCGACCCGACGCGCCTGGCGCCCACCTACCCGGACAGCATGATCACGCGTCCCTTCCCGTTCAATGCCTACTATGGCGAAGACGAGGTGCGCGTCGTCGACGGTGATGCCTGGCGCCTCGAGCTGTCCGGGTTGATCGCCGACCGCAAGCCGTGGACGCTGGCCGAGCTGCGCGCCATGCCGCAGCAATCGCAGGTCACGCGCCACATCTGCGTGGAAGGCTGGAGTGCCATCGGCAAGTGGGGCGGCGTGCCCTTCGCGCACTTCCTGCGCCGCGTCGGCGCCGACCTCGGCGCGAAATATGTCGGCTTCAAGTGCGCCGACGATTACTTCACCAGCATCGACATGGCGACGGCGTTGCACCCGCAGACGCTGATGGCCCTGACCTACGACGGCCAGACGCTGCCGCCGCGCTACGGCTATCCGATGAAATTGCGCATGCCGACCAAGCTGGGCTACAAGAACCCGAAGCATATCCAGGCCATCTTCGTGACCAATACCTATCCCGGAGGTTACTGGGAAGACCAGGGTTACAACTGGTTCGGCGGCAGTTGAGCGCTGGACCCTGTCTGCACCACCCCGATCGTTTTATTCACCACAAAGGAAATACCATGAAAGCATTTGCCGCTACCCTGATCGCTGCGTCCCTGTTGTCGGGCGCCGCCTTTGCCCAGGATGCAATGAAGAACGACGCCATAAAGAGGGATCAGATGAGCCACGATTCGATGGCCAAGGACGGCATGAAAACGCCTGCCAAAAAGGATCCCATGGGCAAGGACGCCATGAAGAAGGAGGCGATGGGCCACGATGCGATGGCGAAGGACGGGATGAAAAAGGATGCCATGGGCAAGAACGCAATGGGCAAGGGCGACAGGAAAAAGGACGAGATGGGCAAGAGCGCGATTGACCACTGATCCGGTTGCGTCACGCCGGATGACG
>DAMAFT010000806.1:0-2243 GCA_031995805.1 Massilia sp. | reverse complement strand
TGCGGATCTGGCTCGACCCGGTCAAGCTGCGCAGCTATGCGCTGACGCCGCTGGACGTCAACGCCGCGATCCAGGCCCAGAACGTGCAGGTGTCCGGCGGCCAGCTGGGCGGCGCGCCGGCCGTGGCCGGCCAGGCGTTGAGCGCCACCATCACCCAGGCCACGCTGCTGCGCACGCCCGAGCAGTTCCGGCGCATCCTGCTGAAGGTGCGGCCGGACGGTTCCAGCGTGCGCATCGGCGACGTCGCCCGCGTCGCGCTGGGTCCGGAAAACTACAACGTCGACGTGCGCTACAGCGGCAAGTCGGCGTCCGGCCTGGGCATCTCGCTGGCGCCCGACGCCAACGCGCTGGCCACCGCCGACGCCGTGCGCAAGCGCCTGGACGAACTGAAACCCTTCTTCCCGCACGGCCTGCGCGTGGTCTACCCGAACGACGTCACGCCGTTCATCGAGGTGTCGATCCACGAGGTGGTCAAGACCCTGGTCGAAGGCATCGTGCTGGTGTTCCTGGTCATGTACCTGTTCCTGCAGAACCTGCGCGCCACCCTGATCCCGTCGATCACGGTGCCGGTCGTGCTGCTGGGGACCTTCGGCATCATGGCGGCGCTGGGCTTCACGGTGAACACGCTGTCGATGTTCGGCCTGGTGCTGGCGATCGGCCTGCTGGTCGACGACGCCATCGTGGTGGTGGAGAACGTCGAGCGCGTGATGCAGGAAGAGGGACTGGCCCCGCTGGAAGCCACGCAAAAGGCCATGGGCCAGATCAGCAGCGCGCTGATCGGCGTGGCCCTGGTGATGTCGGCCGTGTTCGTGCCGGTGGCCTTCTCCAGCGGCACCGTCGGCGCGATCTACCGCGAGTTCTCGCTGACCGTGGTCGCCTCGATGCTGCTGTCGGTGTTCATCGCGCTGACGCTCACGCCCGCGCTGTGCGCCACGCTGCTGAAGGCGCCCGGCCCGCACCATGCGCACCGGCGCGGCTTCTTCGGCTGGTTCAACCGCGCCTTCGAGACCAGCCGCGACCGCTACCTGGGCGGGGTGATGCGCATCCTCGACCGGCGCGCCCTGTGGATGGCGCTGTACGCGCTGCTGATCGGCGTGGTGGTCGTGCTGTTCCTGCGCCTGCCAGGCGGCTTCCTGCCGAAGGAAGACCAGGGCTATATGTTCGTGCAGGTGCAGACCCCGGCCGGCAGCACGCTGGAGACCACCGGCAAGGTGCTGGAAGAGATCAACCAGTACCTGCTGAAGGACGAGGCGGCGATGGTCGACTCGACCTTCATGACCAACGGCGCCAGCTCGCCGAACCGCGGCCAGAACCAGGGCCGCCTGTTCGTGCGGCTGAAACCGTGGGACGAACGCAAGGACGACAGGCTGGCCGCGAGCGCCCTGAGCGAACGCATCTCGGCGCGCTACGCCAGCTACCAGGGCGCCCAGGTGACGCCGGTCGAGCCGCCGTCGATCCGCGGCCTGGGCTCGTCCACCGGCTTCTCGATGCAGTTGCAGGACCGGGGCGGCCTGGGCCACGAGGCGCTGGCGCAGGCGCGCGACCAGTTGCTGGAGCTGGCCAGGAAGGAACCCGGCCTGACGCGCGTGCGCTTCTCGGGCCAGCCCGACAACGCCACCTACCAGATCGGGATCGACCACGAGAAGGCCGCGGCGCTGGGGGTGAACCTGGCCGACGTCGACCAGATCTTCGCCACCGCCTGGGGCTCGCGCTACATCAACAACTTCTTCGACACCGACAACCGCATCAAGCGCGTGTACGTGCAGGCCGACGCGCAGTTCCGCATGAATCCGGACGACGTCAAGCTGCTCCACGTGCGCAACAAGGACGGCGACATGGTGCCCTTCTCCGCCTTCGCCGGCGCGCGCTGGACCTGGGGCTCGCCGGCCATGCAGCGCTACAACGGCATCGAGTCGGCCGAGATCCAGGGCCAGGCGGCGCCCGGCCACAGCGCCGGCGAGGCGATGGACACGATGGCGCGCCTGGCCACCCGACTGCCGGCCGGCATCGGCTTCGAGTGGAGCGGCATCTCGCTGCAGCAGTCGCAGGCCGGCGACCAGGCGCCGCTGCTGTACGCGCTGTCGATCCTGGTGGTGTTCCTGAGCCTGGCGGCGCTGTACGAGAGCTGGGCGATCCCGGTGTCGGTGATCATGGTGGTGCCGGTGGGCGTGCTCGGCGCGCTGGGCGCCGCCAGCGCCTTCGGCATGGAGAACGACGTGTTCTTCCAGGTGGGCCTGCTCACC
>DAMAFT010000805.1:0-2245 GCA_031995805.1 Massilia sp. | reverse complement strand
GGAACGACGGGTCTTCCTGCGCCAGGCGGTTCAGGGCGATGCCCATCTTTTCCTGGTCGGCCTTGGTCTTCGGTTCTACCGCCTGCGAGATCACCGGTTCCGGGAACACCATCTTTTCCAGCACGATGACCTTGTCCGGATCGGACAGCGTGTCGCCCGTCGTGACGGCCTTCAGGCCCACGGCGGCCGCGATGTCGCCGGCGAACACCTCCTTGATCTCCTTGCGCTCGTTGGCGTGCATCTGCAGGATGCGGCCCAGGCGTTCCTTCTGGCCCTTGGTCGGGTTGTAGACGCTGTCGCCGGAATTGACCACGCCCGAATACACGCGGAAGAAGGTCAGCTGGCCGACGAACGGGTCGGTCATGATCTTGAAGGCGAGCGCCGAGAACGGCTCGTCGTCCGCCGGATGGCGTTCGATGGGCTGGTCGTCCTCATCGAGACCGGCGATCGCGGGCACGTCGACGGGCGACGGCAGGTACTCGACCACGGCGTCCAGCATCGCCTGCACGCCCTTGTTCTTGAAGGCGGAACCGGCCAGCATGGGCACGATCTCGCCCGCCACGGTACGCAGGCGCAGCGCGGCCTTGATCTCGTCTTCCGTCAGCTCCTCGCCGTTCAGGTATTTTTCCGTCAGCGCGGGCGTGGCCTCGGCGGCCGCCTCGACCATGTTCTCGCGCCACTTCTGCGCCACGTCGACCAGGTCGGCCGGGATGTCGCCGTATTCGAAGCGCACGCCCTGGCTGGCGTCGTCCCATTTGACGGCGCGCATCTTGACCAGGTCGACGACGCCCTCGAACCGGTCCTCGGCGCCGATGGGCACCTGGATCGGCACGGCATTGCCTTTCAGGCGGTCGCGGATCTGCTGCTGGACGCGGAAGAAGTCGGCGCCCACGCGGTCCATCTTGTTGATGAAGGCGATGCGCGGCACCTTGTACTTGTTCGCCTGGCGCCACTCGGTTTCCGACTGCGGCTGCACGCCGCCGACCGAGTCGTACACCATCACCGCGCCGTCCAGCACGCGCATCGAGCGCTCCACCTCGATGGTGAAGTCGACGTGGCCCGGGGTGTCGATGATGTTGATGCGGTGCTCGTCGAAATTGCCGGCCATGCCCTTCCAGAAGGCGGTCGTGGCGGCCGAGGTGATCGTGATGCCGCGTTCCTGTTCCTGCTCCATCCAGTCCATCGTCGCCGCGCCGTTGTGGACTTCCCCGATCTTGTGGTTCACCCCCGTGTAGAACAGGATGCGTTCGGTCGTGGTCGTCTTGCCGGCGTCGATGTGGGCGCTGATGCCGATATTGCGGTAGCGTTCGATGGGGGTTTTACGGCTCATCACAATCTCCAGTGGATTAGGAACCGGCCCGTGGCGGGTTCCGGGGAGGCAGAGGTGGAGGCGTGTTTCCGGCTTTCAAGCCCGGCAGGCCGTGCGGCTGGTCTTTGTGCAGGGATGGCATGCCGGGTGCATGGGAGCGGTGAAGCGGCCTGGCACCAGCGAGCAATGTAGCCGAAGTCGGGGGATCGTGCTGGAAGCCACGGCCGTCATTCCCGCCTGCGCGGGAATGACGGTGCGGCGAGGACGGCGACTCAGGCCAGCACGGTCTGGATCGCGCGCGCCGGAATCTCCACGGTCGTCTCGACCTGGTCGACGAACAGCCGGTACTTCTGCGCCTTGTCCGTCTTGTTCAGCACGATGATGGCCAGGCTGCCGTCCGGGTTGCGGAAGGCGGTGGTATCGAGCACGCTGCGGCTGGTGGCGGCGCCGACGCGGCGCGCCTGCGGCTTCAGGTAGCGGCTGACGTGGGCGATGTAGTGGAAGATCGGCGTGAACACCAGTTCGCCGTCGTCGCTGGCGTGCAGCGGCGCGAAGCAGTAGTTCTTCACGTGGTTCGGGCCGCCCTGCATGTCGAGCAGCATGTTCCAGTCGACCCAGCCGCTGCTGCCGGCGTTCAGGTCGGCGATCATCTGGCTGCCGTAGCGCTCGCCGTTGGCCCAGTCCTGCAGGCGGCTGGCGTCGTACTTCTCGATGCAGCCTTCCGTCATCAGCAGGGGCACGTCCGGATAGGCTTCGTGCACGGCGGCGACGTTGCGGTGCATCGGCTCGCCGCCGGCCCAGGTCTCGTACCAGTGGTAGGCCACGCCCCACACGTACTGGCGCGCCTTCGGGTCGTCCAGCACGTGGCGCGCGCGCTGCGGCAGCAGGTCGCGGTTGTGGTCCCACACCAGGATCTTCTTGCCGCCCATGCCGGCC
>DAMAFT010000804.1:0-2246 GCA_031995805.1 Massilia sp. | reverse complement strand
CGCAGCGCGCCGGGGTCGGCCTGCTGTTCATGCTGATGGCGCTCGCCGTCTTCAACGACCTGGTGCGGCTGCTTTGAACGAGGACTTCGGCCACGGAGTCTTCGTCACGGCGGCATAAGCGCGGGCGAAGAACACGAAACGTTGTCCAATGACTGACCGAATTTGAAACAACCGATGAAATTACAACCTGATCGCTTTGCCCTGCCGTTCACCTCCCGCAGCCTGATCGGCGCGGCCGTGCTGGCGCTGTGCGCCGGCCATGCCAGCGCCGGCGCGCCTTTCGTCGTGAAGGACATCCGGGTCGAAGGCATCCAGCGTACCGAGGCGGGCACGGTGTTCAGCTACCTGCCGGTGCGCGTGGGCGAGACCTTCGACGACGACAAGGGCACCGCCGCGATCAAGGCCCTGTACGCGACCGGCTTCTTCAAGGACGTGCGCCTCGAAGAGGAAAACGGCGTGCTGGTGGTGCTGGTCGAGGAACGCCCGGCGATCGCCTCGGTGGACTTCACCGGCACCAAGGAATTCGAGAAGGACATGCTGGTCAAGGCGCTGCGCGAGATCGGCGTGGGCGAGACCAAGATCTTCGACAAGGCGTCGGTCGACCGCGCCGAGCAGGAACTCAAGCGCCAGTACCTGTCGCACGGCCTGTACGGCGTCAAGATCACCACCACCATCACCCCGATCGAGCGCAACCGCGTGAACGTCATGTTCAACGTCGACGAAGGCGACGTCGCCAAGATCAAGGGCATCAACATCATCGGCAACAAGGCGTTCTCCGACAAGGAACTGCGCCAGCTGCTGCAGTTGAACACCTCCGGCTGGTTCACCTGGTACTCGAAGGCCGACCAGTACTCGAAACAGAAACTCACCGGCGACCTGGAAACCATCAAGTCGTGGTACCTGAACCATGGCTACCTCGAGGTCAACGTCGAATCGACCCAGGTGTCGATCACCCCGGACAAGAAGGACATCTACCTCACCATCAACATCACCGAAGGCGAGAAGTACACCGTCTCGGGCATCAAGATGGAAGGCGAGATGTTCGGCCGCGAGGCGGAGCTCAAGAACCTGGTGCTGCTGCGCCCGGGCGAAACCTTCTCCGGCGACCTCCAGGAAGCGTCGAACAAGCGCATCGCCGACCGCCTGGCCAGCTTCGGCTACGCCTTCGCCAACGTCACGGCCAACCCCGAGATCGACCGCGAGAAGCGCCAGGTGGCGTTCACCTTCCTGGTCGACCCGGGCAAGCGCGCCTACGTGCGCCACATGACCATCTCGGGCAACACGATCACCCGCGACGAAGTCATCCGCCGCGAATTCCGCCAGTTCGAAAGCTCGTGGTACGACCCGGGCCGGGTCAAGCTGTCGCGCGACCGCGTCGACCGCCTGGGCTACTTCAAGGACGTCACCGTCGAGACGCCGGAATCGCAGGGCACCACCGACCAGGTCGACGTGAACATCGCCGTGGTCGAGAAGCCGACCGGCAACTTCATGATCGGCGGCGCGTTCTCGCAGGCGGAAAAATTCACCTTCACGGCGTCGGTCACGCAGGCCAACTTCGCCGGCTCGGGCAATACCGTCGGCGTCGAACTGAACACCAGCAAGTACAACCGCACGATCTCGTTCGCGCAGACCAACCCGTACTTCACCGACGAAGGCATCTCGCGCGCCTTCCAGCTGTACTTGCGCACCTCGCGCCCGCCGGCGATCAACATCGGTTCCTACACCGTGCGCCAGATCGGCGGCAACATGACCTTCGGCGTGCCGTTCTCGGAAATCGACACCGTCTACTTCGGCACCGGCCTGGAACGCACCCAGCTCGAGACCGACGAGAGCTCGCCGACGCTGTACAAGCAGTTCGTGGTCCAGAACGGCGGCCCGGCGTCCGGCGTGGGCACGGCGCGCACCAACTCGATCCCGTTCACCGTGGCCTGGGGCCGCGACTCGCGCGACAGCGCGATCACCCCGACCCGCGGCCGCTACCAGCGCGCCAACCTCGAGATCGACCTGCTGGGCGACGCCAAGTACTACCGCGTGATCTACGAACACCAGTGGTACCGTCCGCTCACGCGCTGGATGACGCTGGCCCTGAAGGGCGAGCTGGACTATGGCCACGGCCTGTCCGGTCACAGCTATCCGGTGTTCAAGAACTTCTACGGCGGCGGCATCGGTTCGGTGCGCGGCTACGAGAGTTCGTCGCTGGGTATCGTCGACCCGTACACCTATGACGCCCTGGGCGGTTCCAAGCG
>DAMAFT010000803.1:0-2247 GCA_031995805.1 Massilia sp. | reverse complement strand
GGCCGCCGAGCTGGCGCACCCGACCTTCGACGACCCGGCCAACGACCCGACCACCGACGTCGAGCCGCGCACGGTGCGCAAGGCGGCCTGAGCCACCTCTGCCGCAATGAAAACGCCGGGCTCGCCCGGCGTTTTTTATTTATCGAACGTTATTTCCTGCCTGCGCGCACCGGCGCCGGGTTTTCCAGCCGGAACACCACGTCGACCGGCTGGCGCAGCCGCAGCGCCGGGATCACCAGCAGGCGCTCGCGGTCGACCTCCTCGCTGCGCGTCGCGCCCGTGCGGCGCGCGGCCGGCATGAATTCGTCGCGTTCCAGGCCCATCGCCGTGGTCAGGTTCTTCAGCGCCTCGGGCGTCGCCGCCGTCATCGCGCCGACGCGGCGCCCGCCCGCCGCCGCGATCACCTCGGCGCGGCGGCGGGCATCGCGCACGGCGCTCGCCACCAGCTCGTCGACCAGCCGGTCCATCGTCGACAGGTCGAACGACGAGGCGAACCCGTCCAGGTTCGGCTTGCCGAGCAGGCCGCCGGCCAGCACCGGCCACACGGTCAGGTTGTCCACCTTGATGCGCACGTCGCAGCGCACCTCGTACAGCGGCTCGCCCGCGGGCCCGCGCGCATCCTTGCGCAGGTTCTGGCGCACCTCGCGCGCCTGCGCGTCGTCCGGATCCAGCCCCGCCTGCAGCATCAGCGCGCGCACCTCGCCCATGCGCGCATTCAGCACCGCGCGCGCCGCCGCCGGATCGGCATCGACCGCCACGATCTCGAAATCGAGGCTGCCGATATCGGGCAGCGCGGCCTGGAAGGCGCTGCCGGTCACGTGCACGAACGGGTAGTCGGGCAGCGCGGATGCCGTGGCGGGGACACCAGGCAGGATGGTAGCGGCCAGGAGGGCAGCGCACAGGCGGTTTTTCAGCAGGGTCATCGGCAAGGTCATCGGCAAACTCGGTTATAGACAATGTTTTCTATGTTATTCCCCTGACCCAGTAAATCGCAACGGTGCGCACGCAAAATAAATCAGTAGACAATCATTTCTAGACAGGATAGTCTAGGTTATCTAACGACTATCCTTGCCTTTCCAGGAGCTGCCATGGCCACATCCCCATCCCTGCCCAAGCCCACCGCGGCGGAACTCGACCTGCTGCAGGTCCTGTGGCCGCTCGGCGCCGCCACCGCCCGCCAGGTGCACGACGCCATGGTCAGGGAACGTCCCGACGTGACATATGCCACCGTGCTGCGCCTGATGCAGATCATGCACGGCAAGGGTCTGCTGATCCGCGACGAGAGCGAACGGTCTCACGTGTATGCGCCGGCCCAGGCCCAGGAATCGCTGCAGACGAACCTGCTCAAGGACCTGATGCAGCGCGCCTTTTCCGGCTCGGCCAAGAACCTGGTGCTGGCGGCGCTCAAGACCGGCATCTCGAAAAAGGACAGGGAGGAAATCGAACGGCTGCTCAAGGGCGACGACAAATGATGGCGGCCATGAGCGCATCCACCCTGGTCGCCGGCATCGGCTGGACCCTGCTGCACTTCGTCTGGCAGGGCGCCCTGGTCGCCTGCGCCACCGGCACCTTGCTGATGGCGCTGCGCAATGCCCGCCCCGAGCGGCGCTACGCCGTCGCCTGCGCGGGCTTGCTGCTGTGCCTGGCGTGGCCGTTGCTCGACCTGGGCATGCTCCTGGCGGGCGACCGGATGCCCGATGCCGCCGGCATGCCGTTCGCCGGCGCCCTGCCCCGCGCGGGCACGGCGGATCCGGCCGGCTGGCTGGCCTGGCTGCACCAGCACATCGACTGGATCGTCGCGCTATGGGCCGCATGCGTCGGCGCGCTCGGCCTGCGCATGGCCGGCGGCCTCCTGTGGATCCACCGTGCGACGCAGGACGAACCGGGCGATCCCGCATGGCAGGCACGACTGTCGGCACTGGCGGCGCGCTGCGGGCTGACCCGCGCCGTGCGCCTGCGCATCGTCGACGGCCTGGCCAGCCCGGTCACGGCCGGCTGGTGGCGCCCCGTGGTGCTGGTGCCGGCCGCGCTCGTCTCCGGCATGCCGCCGCACCTGCTGGAAGCGCTGCTGGCGCATGAACTGGGCCACATTCGGCGCCACGACTACCTGGTGAACCTGCTGCAGAACCTCGTCGAGACAATCCTCTTCTACCATCCGGCCGTCTGGTGGCTGTCGCACCGCATCCGCGTCGAGCGCGAACAGGTCGCCGACGATTTCGCCGCGCGCCACCTGGGCGAGCCGCGGCG
>DAMAFT010000802.1:0-2249 GCA_031995805.1 Massilia sp. | reverse complement strand
GGCGCCGTCTGGAGCGAGCGCGTGCAAGGCACCAACGGCATGGGCACCTGCCTGTTCGAGCGCCGTCCCCTTACCGTGCACCAGGACGAACACTACCTGTCGCGCAATATCGGCCTGTCCTGCGCGGCCGCGCCCATCTTCGACCACGGGGGCGAACTGGTGGGCGTGCTCGACGCTTCCGGCGAATCGCGCCTGGCGCAGCAGCACACGCTGGCCCTGGTCAGCATGTCGGTGCAGATGATCGAGAACCGCGTGTTCCTGCACCAGTTCCGGCACGAATACATCATGCGCTTCCACAACCGTCCGGAATTCGTCGGCACGCTCAGCGAAGGGGCGATCGCCCTCAGCGTGACCGGCAAGGTGCTGGCCGCGACGCGCTGTGCGCTGTTCCAGCTCGGCCTGCGCGAACCGCGCGACATCGTCGGCCGCGACATCGGCGAGCTGTTCAACGTCACCTTCTGCGGCCTGGTCGATTCCAGCGTCCGCAAGGCCTTCCACCCGGTGCCGGTGTTCGAGACCCGCAGCGGCGCACGCTTCTTCGCGGTGATGTACCAGCCGGTCGCGACCGGCTCCGGGCGGTCCGTGCCGCGTGCCGGCACGGGCGCCGGCGCCGGCGCGGCGCAGGGCGGGCGCGGCGCCGGCACGGCGCTCGACGCGCTGCAGTTCGGCGACCCCGCCATGGCGGCGGCCGTGGAGACGGCCAAGCGGGTACTCGAGCGCAACGTCGCCATCCTGCTGCAGGGCGAAACCGGCACCGGCAAGGAAATGTTCGCGCGGGCGGCCCACCAGTCGAGCAGCCGCGCGGCGCGCCCCTTCGTGGCGATCAATTGCGCGTCGATCCCGGAGGCGCTGATCGAGAGCGAGCTGTTCGGCTACCGCTCCGGCGCCTTCACCGGCGCCAGCAAGGAGGGCCAGCGCGGCAAGCTGCTGCAGGCGCACGGCGGCACCCTGTTCCTCGACGAGATCGGCGACATGCCGTTCGCCCTGCAGGCGCGGCTGCTGCGCGTGCTGGAAGAACGCGAGGTGGTGCCGCTCGGCGGCGACACACCCGTCAAGCTCGACATCCACCTGATCAGCGCCACCCACTGCGACCTGCAGAAAAAGATCGCCCAGGGCGCATTCCGCGAAGACCTGTACTACCGCCTGCAAGGCGTGTCGATCGCGCTGCCGCCGCTGCGCGAACGGGCCGACCGGCGCGCGCTGATCTGCCGCGTGGCGGCCGAGGAAAGCGACGAGGGCGCCCCGGTGGAGCTCGACGAGCGCCTGCTGGCCCTGTTCGAGCGCCAGCGCTGGCCCGGCAACGTGCGCCAGCTGCGCCAGCTGCTGCGCACCATGGTCGCGCTGCGCGAGACCGATCGCCTGACGGTGGACGACCTGCCGGCCGGCTACCGCGTCGAATGGCTGGCCGCGGCGGCGCTGGACGCGCCGGCCCTGGCACAGGACGCCGTGCCGGCCGCCGTTCCCGACGGCGATGCCGCGGTCGCGGCCGTGCAAAAGCTCAATCCGCTCGAGAGCGCGGAACGCACCGCCCTGCTGCAGGAACTCGCACGACGCGACTGGAACCTGAGCAGCGTGGCGCGCGCGCTGGGCATCGCCCGCAACACCCTGTATCGCAAGCTGCAGCGCCTGAACATCGACCCCGCGAGCAAGCCGGCGCTCCACTGACGCCTGGCGCCGGCGCCGCCCTTGTCCACGCTCTGTCGCGCATTTTCGTACTCACCGGCACAACATGCACAGGCTGCCCATGCAAGCCCGCCATACCGCCACCGCCACCGCCATCGCGCTGCACTGGTCGACCGCGACGGCCTGCTGTTGCGCATGTGGCCGCGCGCATGAGTGCGCATGAGTGCGCATGCATGCGCACACGGACGAGCGCCGTCCGCTTTCCCCCTGTCCCTGGAGATCCGATGAGCATCGAACGCAACCGCCCCATCCGCCCCCTTCGCTCCCGTCGCCCCATCCGGCGCCTGCTGGCATGCGCCGCCCTGGCGCTGGGCGCGGCGCTGCCCCTGCACGCCGCGGCGCAGGCCGCCTCCTCTCCCGCCAGGCCGTCCGGCCCCGCCCTGGCCTACGTCCCGAACGAAGGCAGCGGCACGATCTCCGTCATCGATACGTCCACCGACCGGGTGGTCGCCGAGCTGCCCGGCGGCGCCAGGCCGCGCGGCCTCGCGGTCAGCCCGGACCGGCGCCGGCTCTACGTCAGCGACCAGCCGCACGACAGCCTGCAGGTGCTCGACCTGGGCACGCGC
>DAMAFT010000801.1:0-2260 GCA_031995805.1 Massilia sp. | reverse complement strand
GCGGATGTGCAGGTCGATGCGGCCGCCGTCCGGCGTGTACTTGGCGGCGTTGCCGAGCAGGTTCGCGAAGATCTGCACCAGGCGCTTGCGGTCGCCGTGCACCAGCGCCTCGTCGGGCGGCATGTGCAGTTCGAGGTGGTGGTCCTTGGCCTTGACCAGCGGGCGCACCTGCTCGACGGCTTCGCCCACCAGGGCGGCGAGCGGCGCCGGCCGGCGGTCCAGCGTGATCAGGCCGCGGGTGACGCGCGAGACGTCGAGCAGGTCGTCGATCAGGCCCGTCATGTGACTGGCCTGGCGCGCGATGATGGCGGTGACCTGGCGGATGCGCGCCTCGTCCGGCTTGCCGATGCGGAGGACGTCGGCGGCCGCCATGATCGGCGCCAGCGGGTTGCGCAGCTCGTGCGCCAGCATCGCCAGGAACTCGTCCTTGCGCCGGTCGGCGTCGCGCAGCGCCTGCTGGGCCTCATGGATCGGCGAGATGTCGACCACGTAGGCCACGCCCTCGTCCGCACCGGGGTCGACCCGCGCCGCGCCGATCTGCACGCTGGCGCGGCTGCCGTCCTTGCGGTAGTACTCCTTGACGTAGTTTTCCATGCGCCCGATCGTGCGCAGGCGTTCGATGACCTGTTCGTTCTCGGTGCGCCATTCCGGCGGCGTCAGCCTGGCCGAGGTCAGCTCGCCGCGCGCCAGTTCGTCCCTGCCGACGCCGAGCATGTCGAGGAAGGCCTGGTTGGCCTCGACGATGGTGCCGTCCATGCGGAAGCGGATGATGCCGATGACGTTCGACTCGGCCAGGCGGCGAAAGCGCGTCTCGCTCGCGCGCAGCGCCTCCTCGGCCTGGCGCTGGCGCGTCACGTCGAGCACGATGCCGGGCAGCCAGGCGGGCCGTCCGGCATCGTCCAGCGTGACCTTGCCGCGCGCCAGCAGGTGGCGCCAGCCGGCGCCGGCGCGCACGCGGTAGTTGCATTCGAATCCTTCCCCGGTCGCCGCCGCCCGCGCGATCGCGGCCCGGGTCGCATCGACGTCGTCCGGATGCACGGCGGCCAGGTACGATGCGATATCCCCTCCCGCCGCCTCGCGCGCGTCGACGCCGAACAGGCCGGCCAGGTTCCGGTCGGCGTACACGCGGTCGCGCTTCAGGTCGTAGGTCCAGGTGCCGATGTCGGCCGCCACCAGCGCCGCGTCCTGGCGCAGGCGCGCATCCGCGACGATGGCCTCGTTGCGCTTCTGCTCGTCGATGTCGGTGCAGGTACCCATCCAGCGCACGATGCGGCCCTGCGCGTCGCGCACCGGCAACGCGCGGCCCAGCACCCAGCGGTAGGCGCCGCTGTGGTGGCGCAGCCGGTACTCGACCTCGTACTGTTCTCCCGTCGCCAGCGAATGGCGCCAGCGCTTCCAGGCGCGCTCGCGATCGTCCGGATGGAACATGCCGGCCCAGCCTTCGCCGTCGGTCGTGCCGGGGCGCGTGCCGGTGAAGTCGTACCAGCGCTGGTTGTAGAAGTCGTGATAGCCGTCCGCCAGCGTCGACCACACCATCTGCGGCATGGCGTCGGTGATCGCGCGGAATGTCGCTTCGCTCTCGCGCAGCGCCGCGGTGTCGTTGACGATGCAGGAAAAGCCCAGCACGGCGCCGTCCAGCCCGCGCAGCGGCGCGAACGACAGGTTCAGCCAGGCCTGGCCCAGTCCCGGGGCCGACGCGCCGGCACGGTGCAGTGCCAGCGCCGGCTGCTCGACCTGGAACGCCTCGCCCGCCAGCGCGCGCCGGATCGCCGGTTCCAGGTCGCGCCAGGCCCCCGGCCAGGCGGTTTCCAATGGCCGGCCCAGCAGCGCCGGGTGGCGCGCGCCCAGCAGGCCCGCCGCCGCGTCGTTGTAGAGCAGGCAGGCATCCGGGCCCCAGCCCATGAAGGCCGGGGCGGCGGAATCGAACAGGAAGCGCGCGGCATACTGCAGCGGCAACGGCCAGGCCGAAGGCGGGCCGAGCGCGCCCGCCGCGTGGCCCGGCGCGTGCAGGCGGCGTTCGACGCTGTCGGGCGTGCGGCCCGTGAAGGGAGAGTCGGTCATGGTGTCCATCGGTGGCGCGATCCCGCCATTCTAGTCGCTAATGGCGGGAGCGTTGCGCTTTCGCGGACACCGGGAGGCGGCCGGCGCCGCGGTGGCGCCGGCCGTGCTTCACGCCCTTTGCAGCGGCGGCAGCTTCGGCAACAGCTTGTCGAGCGTGACCGGATAGTCGCGCACGCGCACGCCGGTGGCGTTGTAGATC
>DAMAFT010000800.1:0-2262 GCA_031995805.1 Massilia sp. | reverse complement strand
AATGACGAGGCCCGCCATGAACTTCATCAACAAGCTGAATGCCGCCTGGAGCAGCAACGATTCCCTGCTGTGCGTGGGACTGGACCCGGACATCGGGCGCTTCCCGGCGCACCTGCGCGAGCGCCCGGACGGCATCCTGGAGTTCTGCAAGGCCATCATCGACGCCACCGCCGACCTGGCGTGCGCGTTCAAGCCGCAGATCGCCTACTTCGCCGCGCTCGGCGCCGAAGACCAGCTCGAGGCCATCTGCCGCCACCTGCGCGACAACTACCCGCACATCCCGCTGGTGCTCGACGCCAAGCGCGGCGACATCGGCGCCACCGCGCGCCAGTACGCGCGCGAAGCCTTCGACCGCTACGGCGCCGACGCCGTCACCGTCAACCCGTACATGGGCTTCGACTCGGTCGAGCCGTACATGGAATGGGAAGACCGCGGCGTGATCGTGCTGTGCCGCACCTCGAACGCGGGCGGCTCCGACCTGCAGTTCCTCGACGTCGGCGGCCAGCCGCTGTACCAGCACGTGGCGCGCCTGGTGGCGGACAAGTGGAACAGGAATGGCCAGTGCGCGCTGGTGGTCGGCGCCACCTTCCCGGAAGAACTGGCGCAGGTGCGCGCCATCGTCGGCGACATGCCGCTGCTGGTGCCGGGCATCGGCGCCCAGGGCGGCGACATCGAGGCGACCGTCAGGGCCGGCCGCACGGCGGCGCGCGCCGGCATGATGATCAATTCCTCGCGCGCGATTTTGTACGCGCAGCCGCAGGGCGGCGAGGATTTCGCGCAGGCGGCGCGACGCGTGGCCATGGAGACGCGCGACGCGATCAACGCCCATCGCGGATAAGGCAGCGCCGGCGCGATGCCGGCGCGATGCCGGCGCTTGGTGCGCATCCCGTGCGCACCGCATGCGTCAATGACGCTCGGGCGCGATCATCTCGGCATAGTCGTACAGCGCGCCCAGGATGGCTTCGGCGCGCTCGTCCGCCGTCTCCGACAGCGTGTCGATGGCGGCGAACAGGTCGTCCACCGTGCGCGCGCCGCCGGCGCCGTCGAACAGGCGCGCCGCGCGGTGCTCTTCCCAGGCCTGCGCTTCCTCGGCCGACAGCGTGTCGGGGAAGTTGCGCGCCCGGTAGCGGAACAGGATGTCGCCCAGGCGCTTGTCGTCGAAGCCGGGACGTGCCGTGGCCAGCCTGGCCGGCGATTCGGCGCGCAGCGCGTCGAGGCGGCGCCGGTCGGCGGTGCCGACGAAGCCCCCGTACAGGTCTTCGTCCACGTCCACCGCGGCCGCGCCGCCGTCGCGCCGGAACACTTGCTGCCACGTGGCCGCCAGGTCCGGCCCGTTGGCGGCAATGCGCGCGTGGGCCTGGCACTGGGCGACGTCCAGTTCCCAGCGCTGCGCCATGTCCGGCGTCAGCGTTTTCAGGTTCCCGACCAGCATCGGCGACTTGTTCAGGTGCACGCTCTTGACCGGCAGGCGCGTCACGCCCTCGGGCAGGTCGGCGGCGCGCGTGAACAGGCGCTGGCGGATCGTCTCGGCGTCGAGGCTAAAGAGTTCGGACGGGTCGTGACGGCAATCCCAGACCAGCACCTCGTTCTTGTTGGTGGGATGCGTGGCCAGCGGCCAGACCATCGACAGGCAGCCGCGCTCGGCCGGGAACATGCCCGACACGTGCAGGAAGGGCTGGCGCTGGGCCGGGTCGAGGTGCAGGCCCATCTCGGCCGCGACGCGGTCCTTGCGGCGCAGTTCGAGGCAGAAGTCGAACAGCTTGGGCTGGCGCGTTTTCAGCAGGCGCGCCAGCGCGATGGTGGCGCGCACGTCGGACAGGGCGTCGTGCGCGGCCTCGTGCGCCAGGCCGTTGTCGCGCGTGAGGTGCTCGAGCTTGAAGCTGGGGCGGCCGTCGTCGTGGCGCGGCCAGGCAATGCCGTCCGGGCGCAGCGCATAGGCCATGCGCACGACGTCGAGCAGGTCCCAGCGGCCGCAGCCGTTCTGCCATTCGCGCGCATACGGATCGATGAGGTTGCGCCAGAACAGGAAGCGCGTGACTTCGTCGTCGAAGCGGATCGTGTTGTAGCCGACGCCGATGGTGCCCGGTTCGGAAAAGGCGTCGCGGATGGCGGCGGCGAAGGCGTGTTCCGGCACCCCGTGCTCCAGGCAGTGCTGCGGCACGATCCCGGTAATGAGGCAGGATTGCGGATCGGGCAGGTAGTCGGGCGCCGGCTGGCAGTACAGCATGACCGGCTCGCCGATCTCGTTGAGGTCGGCGTCGG
>DAMAFT010000799.1:0-2263 GCA_031995805.1 Massilia sp. | reverse complement strand
CGGCGCCCAGCGCCGCGTGCAACCGGGCCGCCCAGGCGCGCAGCAGGTCTTCCGGTTCGCCGAGCAGCTGGCGCACCAGTCCCTGGAACGCCTGGACCAGCGAGGCGTACGGCACGTCGCGCTGGAACTGGTCGAACTTGCCGGCCAGGAAGCAGCCGCGCCGCGCCACGATCGGCTTGTGCACCTCGTTCACCACGGCCGACTTGCCGATGCCCGAATAGCCGGCCACCAGCAGCATCTCGCGCCCGCCCGCGGCGCTGCGGCCGAACGCGGCCAGCAGCGCGGCCACCGCCTCCTCGCGCCCGTGCAGCGTCTGCGGCACCCGGAAGCGGCCGTCGTGGCCGGACAGGCCGGCGGTCGGCGCCCATGGCGTCGCCGCAACGGGGCCGGATGCAGGGGGGGATGCGGGGGTGGATGCGGGCGCGCCGGCGCGGCAGGATTCCAGGTCGCGGCGCAGGCCGGCCAGGCTCTGGTAGCGGTCCTCGGCGTTCTTTTCCAGCAGCCGCCGGACGATGGCCTGCAGGCGCTCGGGCTGGCGCGCGAACGCGGGATGCGACCAGTCCGGGCTGCGCGCGATGTGGCAGTGCACCAGTTCCATGCCGTCGCGCCCGTCGAACGGCGCGCGCCCGGCCAGCAGCTCGTAGAAGGTGGCGCCGAGGGCGTAGTAGTCGGCGCGGTAGTCGATGCGGCGGTTCATGCGCCCGGTCTGTTCCGGCGCCATGTAGCGCAGCGTGCCTTCCAGCGCCTGCGGGTTGACGACGGCCTGGCTTTCCTGCGGCAGCTCGCAGGCGATGCCGAAGTCGATCAGTTGCAGCCGGCGCCGGCCGGCGTTCCACACCAGGTTGGAAGGATTCACGTCCTTGTGGATCACGCCGTGCCGGTGCACCTCGTCCAGCGCCGCGCACAGCTGCAGCGCGACGTCGAGGAAGTCCTCCGGCGCCAGCGCCCGCTCGTGCGCCGGCCGCGCGCGCAGCACCTTGTCGAGCGCGACGCCGCCGATGTCTTCCTGGACGATGGTCCAGTGCCCCTGGTGCAGCGCCAGCCCGAGCGGCCGCACCACGCCCGGATGGCGGCAGCGGCGCGCGATCGCGTGCTCGCGCTTGAACTGCGCCACCTGCTGGAACGAGGGGAAGGGCTGGTTGAGGCGCTTGACGATCAGCGCCGCGCCGCCGGCGCCGCGGGCGCGCCAGACCAGCGAGCGGGAACTGTCGTGCAGCTGTTCGAGGATCTCGTGGTCGAAGAGGGTGTGCATGGACTGGACAGGCGGTGTGCCGGCGGCGGCCGGGGCGGAAGCGCCATGCGCTATCGTTGCATTACATACCGACAAGCATTATAACCGCAGGCCGCGGGCGCCAGCATCGTGTTGTAAAGACGCACTTCCGGGCCTAGGCACCCTCCCGGCCGGCATGCGCGAACGTCACCCGCGCACGCAGCCCCGGCGCACCGTCCGGCCGGTCCTGCAGCGCGATCGTGGCGCCGATCTGGTCGGCGATCGACGCGGTGATGGCCAGGCCCAGGCCGGAGCCGATCTCGCCGTTGCCGAGCACGCGGTAGAACGGGTCGAACACGCGCGTCCGTTCCTCGGCCGGGATGCCGGCGCCGGTATCGTCGATGTCGAGGACGACGTGCCCGCCGGTATCGGCCAGGCGGATGTCCACCCTGCCGCCGGCGGGGGTGTAGCGGATGGCGTTGTCGACCAGGTTCTTGACGAGGATGCCGATGTCCACCGGCTGTCCGCCGACGACCGGATCGGCGTCGCCGACCACGCCGAGGTCGATGCCCTTGGCCTCGGCCAGCGGCACCAGGTCCTCCAGGCACTCCTGGATCGCCTTCTTCAGCGGCACCCGCGCCGGCTGCGCCGGCCGCGACTCCTGGGTGCGCGCCAGCGCCAGCAACTGGTCGAGCATCACCCGGGTGCGCGCCAGGCCGGCCGACAGCGCCTCCAGGCGCGCGCGCGCTTCCGCCGGCATGTCGCTCGCGGCCAGCCGTTCGGCCTGCAGCGACATGGCCGTCATCGGCGAGCGCAGTTCGTGCGCGGCGTCGGCGATGAAACGCCGCTGCAGCGACAGCGCGCGCAGCGTGCGCGCGATCAGCTTGTTGATCGCGCTGACGAACGGCCACACCTCCGACGGCAGCGCGGCCCGGTCGACCTCGCCGAGGTCGTGCTCGCGGCGCTCGCCCAGGCGCACGGCAAGCCGCTGCAGCGGCCGGAACATGGCGCGCACCAGCAGCGTCACCAGCAGCACCAGCACGGGCCCGAGGA
>DAMAFT010000798.1:0-2265 GCA_031995805.1 Massilia sp. | reverse complement strand
CGCGCCGTGTGGGTGGCGCAGGTCGTGCTGGCGTGTGGCTTGCTGTTCGCCTTCGATACGGCCGGCCTGCCGGATCCGGCGGCCTGGATGGCCGCCACCGTGGCCGGCGTCAGCCTCGGCGGCGCCGGCCTGTTCGGCGCCTGGCGGCTGGTGCGCCGGGCGGCCTGACATCCCACCCGGGGCGGCACCGGCCGGCCGCGCCCGGCATCACGCCTTGGCGTCGGACGCCAGCTTCGCTTCCAGTTCCGCCACCCGCGCTTCCAGCGCGTCCAGCTTCGCACGCGTCTTGGCCAGCACCTGGGCCTGGATGTCGAATTCCTCGCGCGTCACCAGGTCGAGCCTGGAGAAACCCTGGGTCATCATGGCCTTGACGTTGCGTTCGATGTCCTTGGCCGGGGAGTTCTCGATTGCCTGGTTGAGCTTGCCTTGCAAGTCGTTGAAGAAGCTATTCATTGTCGGATTCCTGAGTGCGACGTGGGGCGCACCACGATGGTGCGCTGGCGCCTGAAATGGTGCGCGCACTGCAGCGGCGCACGTATCGGGACGTCGTTTGTTTTTTTGAAACCAAAAAGTGGAGGTCGAATGCCTGAAAAACAAGGGGTATTCGCTGTTCCGCGAGCTGGCACGCATCCTGCTAAACAACCTGCAAACATAAGAATCCCAACAAACCGCCGCGCACGATGCAGCGATTTGACGAGCTTCCGACGACAGGATCGCGAACACGGATTGTAAACCGCATCACCAGCACACGTTCAAAACAAACAGGGAGTCTCGTATGAAGCGTTTCAGCAGCAAATGGACCCACGTGGCAGTACTGGCGGCAACCGTGTGGGCGACCGGCTCGGCCGCTGCCCAGGAGCAGCAGCCCGAGCATTCGGTCAGCTACAACGTCGCCGTCACCAGCGACTACCGCTACCGCGGCCTGTCGCAGTCGCGCCTCGACCCGGCCGTCTCGGGCGGCGCCGACTATACCCACAATCCGACCGGCTTCTACGTCGGCACCTGGCTGACCTCGATCAAGTGGACCAAGGACCTGGGCGGCGACGGCAACCTCGAATGGGACGTCTATGGCGGCAAGCGCGGCAACATCACCGACAGCATCACCTACGACGTCGGCGGCCTGTACTACTGGTATCCGGACAACGGCCTGACCCCGAACGCGAACACCTTCGAACTGTACGGCCAGCTCGGCTTCGGCCCGGCCTACGTCAAGTATTCGCATTCCACCACCAACCTGTTCGGCGCGCCGGACAGCAAGCAGAGCGGCTACCTCGACGTCGGCGCCAACGTGGACGTCGGCGAAGGCTTCGTGCTGAACCTGCACGCCGGCCACCAGCGCATCCGCAACAACAGTTCGCTTTCGTATTCCGACTACAAGATCGGCGTGACCAAGGACTTCGGCGTCGCTGCCGTCGCCCTGGCCTGGATCAAAGCCGACATCGTGTCGCTGAGCCCCGACGGCAAAAACCTCGGCAAGTCGGCGGCCTTGCTTACCGTGTCAAAAACTTTCTGAAGAGGCAATCGCATGAAAATGATCACCGCCATCATCAAACCCTTCAAACTCGATGAGGTCCGCGAGGCCTTATCGGAGATCAACGTGCAGGGCATCACGGTGACCGAAGTGAAGGGCTTCGGCCGCCAGAAGGGCCATACCGAACTGTACCGCGGTGCGGAATACGTGGTCGACTTCCTGCCGAAGACCAAGATCGAGGCAGCGGTCGACGACGCCATCGTCGACCAGGTGATCGACACCATCCAAAGCGCGGCACGCACCGGCAAGATCGGTGACGGCAAAATTTTCGTCTCCAGCCTGGAGCAGGTAATCCGTATCCGTACCGGCGAAACCGGCAACGATGCGCTGTAAGGGGAAACCATGATCCACACCATCCATAAACTGATCGCAGGCGTATCGTTCGCCGTGGCGCTGGGCGTCGCCGCCCCGGCCATGGCGCAGGATGCATCGAAGGCGGCTCCGGCCGCCGCCACGGCCAGCGCCGACGCCCCGGCTGCTGCCGCCGCGCCGACCGCGGCGCCGGCTGCCGCCGCACCGGCCGCCGCCGAAGCCGCTCCGGCCGCCCCGGCCGCCGCGCCCACGCCGCAGAAGGGCGACACCGCCTGGATGTTCGTCGCCACGCTGCTGGTCATCATGATGACGATCCCGGGCCTGGCCCTGTTCTACGGCGGCCTGGTGCGCGCCAAGAACATGCTGTCGGTGCTGATGCAGGTGTTCATGATCTTCGCGGTCATCATCGTCCTGTGGTGCCT
>DAMAFT010000797.1:0-2266 GCA_031995805.1 Massilia sp. | reverse complement strand
CACGGAATTCCAGCCGATAGTTTCCCGACAGCACACAAAATAAGATGACACCATCGTCGCTGCAACCATCACGCAAGCCCACTGGAGGCCATCATGACCCGCATTATTCCGAAAGCGAAAGCCTGGACCGCACTGCATGTGGCCGCCACCGGTCTCGCCACCTGGCTGCTCTGCAATACCGACGCCCTGGGCGGCGTGCCGCCGCTGTTCTTCCATTGAACGTCGTGGCGGGAACCGGGATAGCTTACCACCTTGTCGGCCATTACCGAGCAGGCATCGGCCAAGGGTGCGCGCCGCCCATCCGATATGTACGCAAAGACATAATTGTTACACATTAGCAGTTGAATAATTGCCAATGGGAGCCCATACCACCAGCAGGCGGACTCGACCATGAAGTACGCCCTGCTCTACGATGAAGATGCGGCCTCGCGCCGCCACAGCGCCGCCCTGCTCAAGTCGCTCGGCTACACGGTCGCCGAGACCGGCACGGCGACGGCCGCCCTGAACGCTACCCGCGCGTTGCGCTTCGACGTGATCCTGACGGCGCAGACCCATGGCGACGGCGACCGCCGCGCCCTGCCCGGCGAACTGGGGCGCCTGGCACCGCGTACGCCGACCATTTTGCTGGTGCCGCACGACGGTCCGCTGCCGCCGCAATACCGCAGCTTCAGCGGCACCGTCACCAAGCCGGTCACGGTCCGCGCGCTGCGCCATGCGCTCGAATTCGGCCTGGATGGCAGCGGCGCGCTGCCGGTTCCGCCGCCCGTACGGCACGAGCGCCGCCACAATGGCCAGCGTCGCGGCGGGCCGCGCTGAGTCCGCGATCGCGCAGCGCGGTCCTTATAATGTGGGCTTGCCCAGCCAATGGATTCCGCGATGCCGCGCCACGAAAACGACGAAACGAACGACGACCTGCGCTTTTTCCGGATGAACGCCGCCGCGATCCGCGCGCGGGGCCATGTGCTGCCGCACCTCGACCAGGACGTCGCCATCCACAACTACATCCGTATCGCCGACGATATATCGGTACGGGCCCATGCGGGCAATGCCGCCGCTCCCGGCGCGCGCCGCATCCTGGACTGGGGTTGCGGCTATGGCCAGATGAGCTTCCTGCTGAAGCGACGCGGCCTGGTCGTGACATCCTTCGACATCGGCCCTGACGATACCGCCCTGCCGGACATTCCGCTGTGCAAGAACCTGGACGTGGTCCGCACTACCCGCCCGACCAGCCTCCCTTTCGCCGACGCGTCCTTCAACGCCGTGCTGAGCTGCGGCGTGCTGGAACACGTCGACGAGTGCAGTGGCGTGGCGGGCAACGAACTCCTCTCCCTGCGGGAAATCACGCGGGTGCTGGCGCCCGGCGGCCAGTTCTTCATCTACCAGTTGCCGCAGGCGCTCGCCTGGCAGGAGGCCGTGGTCAGGAAGCTCCAGCTCGGTTACGCCCATCCGCGCCGCTACACGGCCAGGGAAATCCGCCGCATCCTCGCTGGCGCCGGCTTCGAGGTCGTCTCGCTCAGGCGCGCGAACTTCATTCCGAAAAACCTGACCGGCATGCCGCAATCGTTACGCCGCGTCTACAGCAAGTTCAGCCGGCCGTTGGCGCTGCTCGACCGCGTCATGTGCCGGATTCCCGGCCTGAACGTGTTTGCCGGCGTGCTCGAGATCAGCGCGCGCAAGACGACGGCGTAAGAAAGGCGCCTCCCTCCCGGGAAGCGCCCCCCTGCTCCGGCATGCCAGAGCACAGTCTTTTACGCCGACTCGACCGCCACCGGCATGCGGATCAGGTAGTCGAAGGCCGACAATGCCGCCTTGGCGCCCTCGCCCGCCGCGATCACGATCTGCTTGAACGGCGTCGTCGTCGCGTCGCCCGCGGCGAACACACCGGGGATATTGGTGCGACCGTGCGCGTCCACGATGATCTCGCCGAAGCGCGACAGTTCCACCGTGCCCTTCAGGAACTCGGTGTTCGGCACCAGGCCGATCTGGACGAACACGCCGGCCAGCGGCACGTGGTGCTCTTCGCCGCTGAGGCGATCCTTGAACCCGATGCCGTTCACCTTCTTGCCGTCGCCCGTGATCTCGGTGGTCTGGGCATTCGTATGGATGGTCACGTTGCGCAGGCTTTCCAGCTTGTTCACCAGCACGGCGTCGGCCTTCAGCTGGCTGGCGAATTCCAGCAGCGTCACGTGCTCAACGATGCCGGCCAGGTCGATCGCCGCTTCCACGCCGGAGTTGCCGCCGCCGATCACGGCGACGCGCTTGCCCT
>DAMAFT010000796.1:0-2268 GCA_031995805.1 Massilia sp. | reverse complement strand
CCAGGCCGTCCTGGTCGCCCAGCTTGACCATGTCGGCTTCGGCAGCGACGGCGCCCTTGGTCTGCTCGCTCAGGGTCTTGTCGGCCAGGTCCTTCAGGCGCTTGTGGCGCTCGGCTTCCGGACCGGTGCCCAGCGCGCCGGCCTTGTAGCCCTTGTCGATGACCTTGACGGCTTCGGCCGGGGCCTTGGCTTGCAGGACCAGCTGGGCCATTTCCATGAATTCGCTCGGCTTCTTCATGAGGTTGTTGGCCAGCTTCAGGCGGTAGACGTCCACCTGCAGGCGGCCGGCGAAGCCCGGCTTGCCCTGCACGCGGTTCAGCAGGTCGGTCCAGTACTGGGCCTTCGGATAGTTGGCCGCGAGCTTCTCGATGGTGTTGACGTAGCCTGCCTTGTCGTTCTTCTTGAGCTGGATGTTGGCCAGCATGCCCAGTTCGTCTTCCGACAGGCGTCCGGACTTCTCGGCATTGCGCAGTTCGCTCTCGAGCGCGGCCACGTTACCCTGCTTGTAGTAGTTCTGCATCAGGTAGGCGCGCAGCTTCGGATCGTTGCGTTCCTTCAGCTGGCGCTGGATGGCGGTGTTGGCCTTGTTCAGGTCGCCGGCGCGCATGTAGATGCCGATCAGACCTTCCGAGAACTGGGCTTTCTCGGCAGCCGACAGCTTGCCCGAATCGATCAGGTACTCGAAGGCCTTGGCGGCGGTATCGTAGTCGCCGGCAGCCGACGCGGCGCCGGCACGGGTGCGTTCGATCAGATAGGTTTCGTTGGGGGTCTTGCCACTGACTTTGTCGAGTTGACGCAGAGTCACCAGGGCATCCTTGTTCTTGCCCGCTTTCATCTGTTGCTGGGCTTGCTGCAGCGGTTTGCCCACTTCAGCGCGGAGGGTTTCGGCAGCGTGGACCGGTGCCAGGCCAACCACCGGAGCGGCGGCGGTGAATCCGAGTGCGGCCAGTGCGAGGCCGAGGTGTGCGAGGCGGAACTTGGACATTAGCGAATATCTTTCTTCAAAATAGACACGGCAGGGAAACCCTGCCGTGTTCATTATAGCCAAAGCGAATTACTGGAACTGTTCGTTACCGACCATACCGATCTTGGTAACGCCCAGGCGCTGTGCCGTCGCCATGACGCCAGCGACCACCTTGTACTCGACCAGCTTGTTGGGACGGAGGTGAACTTCCGGCTGGTTCGGCATCGCGGCGATGCTGTTCATCTTGGCTTCCAGGGACGGACGATCGGGAATCGCCTGGCCATCCCAGAGGATGGTGCCGTCGAAGTCCACGTCGATCGTCACCACTTGCGGCTTCTCGGTCTGCGGCGGCGGATTGCCAACCGGCATGTTCAGATTGACCGAGTGGTTTTGTCGCGGAATCGTGATGATCATCATGATGATCAGAACGAGCAGGACGTCGATCAGCGGCGTCATGTTCATTTCGATCATCGGTTCCGGATCGGCTCCCTTGGCGGAGCCTGAACCTACGTTCATACCCATGCTGTTTCCTTTCTAATGTTGGGGACGCGGATGGCGCCTTTCAAGCCCGCCGGGCATTCCCGGCGCCATCCCTGGGGCTATCTGCGATCAGCCCTTGTCCGGCGGTTCGATCACGAAACCGACCTTCTGTACCCCAGCACGCTGTGCCGTATAGATCACCCGGCCGATCGATTCGTAGCGGGTCGACTGGTCGCCGCGAACTTTCACTGCAGGTTGTGGCACCTTCACCGACTGCTCCGCGAAGAACTTGAACAGTTCATCCGTGTTAGCGATGTGGGTCTGGTTCCAGTACATCTCGCCTTCTGCATTGACGGTGATGTTGATATCTTCCGGCTTGGTCTTGGTGACCTGGTTAGTTTCGACTGGCAGATTAACCTTTTGCAACTTCAGGACCACCGGGCTGGTGATCAGGAAGATGATCAGGAGAACCAACATGATGTCGACGAGCGGCGTCGTGTTGATCTCTGACATCACGGCATCATCATCTCCGGAATCGGAGCCGACACTCATTGCCATGATTTAGCCCACTTTCTTGGTGCCCGTAGCGGCACGTGCGGCGTCCGAGGTCGACATGGCGCCCGAGATCAGGACCGAGTGCACGTCGGCGCTGAACGAACGGATGTCTTCCATGGCTGCCTTGTTGCGGCGAACCAGCCAGTTGTAGCCCAGAACGGCCGGGACGGCGACGAACAGACCGAAGGCGGTCATGATCAGCGCTTCACCCACCGGACCTGCGACCTTGTCGATCGATGCGTTACCCGACATGCCGATGGCGGTCAGTG
>DAMAFT010000795.1:0-2272 GCA_031995805.1 Massilia sp. | reverse complement strand
CCTCCAGCAGGTGTTCCGTATCGAACAGGCCGACCTCGGCGCCGCTCGCGCCGGCGAAGGCCGCGGCCCAGTCGACCGGCTCGGGCGCCAGCAGTTCGAAGCCGTAGTCGTTGACCGCCACCGAAAAGGTGCTCGGCAGGACGCGCCCGACGCGCCAGGCCAGCAGCGAGGCCAGGCCGGTGTGCACCGAGCGGCCCGCGAACGGATAGGCGAACAGGTGCCATCCCTCGCGGCTCTTCATGCTCTCCACCACCAGCACATCGCTGGAAGGCAGCGCCGACCAGCGCTCCTGCACCTCGAACAGCGGGCGCAGCGCCTGCATCTCCGGTCCATCGAAACGGCCCTGGCTGGCCAGGCGCAGCTCTTCGCGCGCGGCATGCGCCAGCTCGGCGCTGAGCGGCACCTTGCTGCCGCTCCAGCGGCTCACGGCGCCCCTGCCCGACTCCGAGCGCTTCACGAACGCGGTCATCTCGTGCACGCGCACGAGTTCCAGGATGCGCCCGGAAAACAGGAAGCGGTCGCCCGGCTTCATGCGGCCGATGAACGATTCCTCGACGGTGCCGATGCGCCCGCCGCTCACGTACTGCACCTTCATCTGGGCATCCGACACGATGGTGCCGATGCTCATGCGGTGGCGCCGGCCGATGGTCGCATCCGGCACGCGGTGCACACCCGCCTCGTCCGGCAGCACGCGCCGGTACTCGGGATAGATGGTCAGGCTCTGGCCGCCGCGCGCGACGAAGTCCAGCGCCCATTGCCACTCATCGCGCGTCAGGTCGCGGTAGGACCAGGCGCGCGTCACTTCCTCGTACAGTTCGCCGGGCACGAAGCCGCCGCCCAGCGCGATCGTCACCAGGTGCTGCACCAGCACGTCGAAGGGTTTGTCGGGGGCACGCCGCGCCTCGATGCGGTGGGTGGCCACGGCGCGCTTGACGGCCGCCGCCTCCAGCAGTTCCAGGCTGTGCGTGGGCACCAGCGTCACGCGCGACACGCGTCCCGGCGCATGGCCGCTGCGCCCGGCGCGCTGCAGGATGCGGGCGATGCCCTTGGCGCTGCCGATCTGCAGCACGCGCTCGACCGGCAGGAAGTCGACGCCCAGGTCCAGGCTGGCGGTGCAGACCACGGCCTTCAGCTCGCCGCGTTTCAGGCCGTTCTCCACCCACTCGCGTACCGCGCGGTCGAGCGAGCCGTGGTGCAGCGCCACCACGCCGGCCCAGTCGGGGCGCGCCTCGATCAGGTGCTGGTACCACAGCTCCGCCTGCGGGCGCGTGTTGGTGAATACCAGCGTCGAGCCATGCTGGTCGATCTCGTCGATCACCGGCTGCAGCATGGCCAGGCCCAGGTGGCCGGCCCAGGGAAAGCGCGAGGGATTGTGCGGCACCAGCGTATCGATCACGATCTGCTTCTTGAGGCCGCCCTCGACCACGACGCCGTCGCCGTCGCCGCGGCCCAGCAGCACGTCGCGCGCCTCGTCCAGGTTGCCCATCGTGGCCGACACGCCCCACACGACCAGTCCCGGATTCCAGCGCCGCAGCCGTGCCAGCGCCAGTTGCACCTGCACGCCGCGCTTGCTGCCCATCAGTTCGTGCCACTCGTCGACGACGACCATGTCCAGGTGCTTGAACTGTTCGCGCGCGCCGGCATGCGACAGCAGCAGCGACAGGCTTTCCGGCGTCGTCACCAGCGCCCCCGGCAGCGTCTTCGACTGGCGCGCGCGCTCGGCCGAGCCGGTGTCGCCGGTGCGCGCACCGATGCTCCAGCCACGGAAGACGTCGGGGGCGGCCGCCGACAGTTCCGCTGCCGCGACTTCCAGCGAACGCTGGGTGTCGGCCGCCAGCGCGCGCATCGGCGTGAGCCACAGTGCGCGCAGGCCGCCGTTGCGGCGGCGCGTGCGCTCGGCGCCGCGCAGCAGCGCCGCGAACCACACGGCATAGGTCTTGCCGGCGCCGGTATTCGCATGCAGCAGGCCGGACTGCCCGGCCAGCGCCGCCTTCCATACGGCGCGCTGGAACGGGAATACCTTCCAGCCGCGCGCCGCGAACCAGGCGTCGATCGCGGATTCCGCCTGCGACTTGCTCATGCTTCCACTCCCGCCCCGGCTCCCGCGCCCGCCTCCAGCAGGCCCTTCAGGGTATCGAGCGTGTCGGCCTCGTCGACCGTCTTGTCGTCGCGCCGGCGCAGGATGCGCGGGAAGCGCACGGCGATGCCGGCCTTGTGGCGGCTCGACAGGGCGATGCCCTCGAAGCCGATCTCGAACACCATGGTGGGTTTC
>DAMAFT010000794.1:0-2284 GCA_031995805.1 Massilia sp. | reverse complement strand
TCGTTAGGAGTACCATTCGGGGCCAGGAGGCTCGCGCCGCAGGGCGTGGGGCGACTGGCCCCGAATTTTTATCGGCGTCGTTCCCGCGCAGGCGGGAACCCATGCCGGACAAATTCTGACGCCCAGCATGGACCCCCGCCGGCGCGGGGATGACGGGATACCAGGCGTCCGCGGACAAAAAAATACACAGCAGTAAACCAATATGGCAAAACACAGCAAAAGCATCCCCCAGCGCGGCCTGCGCGTGGCCGACCAGATCCAGAAGGACCTGTCGGAACTGATCGCGTTCGAGCTCAAGGACCCGCGCGTCGGCATGGTCACCATCAGCGAAGTCAAGCTCACGCCCGACTACGCCCATGCGAAGGTCTATTTCACGCTGCTCAAGGACAGCCCCGAAGAGGTCAAGCAGACCGTCGAAGGCCTGGCCAAGGCATCCGGCTACCTGCGCGTCCTGCTCGGCAAGCGCCTGCACATCCATACGCTGCCGCAGCTGCATTTCTTGCACGACACCTCGACCCGCCGCGGCCTGGAAATGTCGGCCCTGATCGACCAGGCCAACGCGACCCGCGCCGCCGATTTCGAGGACGACGCCGACGACAAGACCGGCGCCGACGACAAGAAGACGGACGCCGAGTGAACGCACGGCCCCCGAAGAAGCCGCGCGACCTGGTCGACGGCGTGCTGCTGCTCGACAAGCCGGTCGGCCTGTCCTCGAACGACGCGCTGATCAAGGCCAAGCGCGTCGTCAATGCCAAGAAGGCCGGCCACACCGGCACGCTGGATCCGTTCGCCACCGGGCTCTTGCCGCTGTGCTTCGGCGAAGCCACCAAGTTCTCGCAGGACCTGCTGGAAGCCGACAAGACCTACCTGGCCGAGGTGCGCCTGGGCGTGACCACGACCACCGGCGACACCGAGGGCGAGGCCGTCGAGACGAAGCCGGTCGACGTCGTGCCGGCGCAGATCGAGGCGGCGCTGGCGCAACTGCGCGGCCCGATCCTGCAGGTGCCGCCGATGTATTCGGCGCTCAAGCGCGACGGCAAGGCACTGTACGAATACGCGCGCGAAGGCATCGTGCTGGAACGCGAGGCGCGCCCGGTGACGATCCACGCGCTCGAGATGCTGGGCTACGAGGCGCCGACGCTGACCATCCGCGTCACCTGCAGCAAGGGCACCTACGTGCGCGTGCTGGGCGAGGACATCGGCAAGCTGCTGGGCTGCGGCGCCCACCTGAACGCGCTGCGCCGGATCCAGGTCGGCAACCTGACGGTGGCGGGCATGGTGACGCTGGAACAACTGCAGGCGCACGAACAGCCGCTGTCGCTGCTGGCGCCGGTCGATGCGCTGCTGTCGACTTTTCCGTGCGTGGCGCTGACCGACGAGCTGGCGGCACGCTTCCTGAACGGCCAGCGCCTGGCCCTGAACCGCGAGCCGGTGACCTTGCCGGAAACGCAGGGCAGGGTGCGCGTGTACCACGACGGCAAGTTGCTCGGCACGGCGCTGTTGCAGGAATACGGCGTACTGGCGCCGGAGCGCCTGATCGCGCGGCCGTAGGGTGGACGGGTTCGCCGTCCACGCGTCCGGCATACGCCAGAACATCGTGGGGCAGGATTCGGATGCCCCATCGTCATCCCCACGTCATATTCCACCGGCAAGCTGGCTGAATTACACGGCAAACCGTTGAAATGCAAGGTGTTTTCGCTGCCCATGACGCGGCGCAAAAATCTGGACGTGCTATACTAGCCGGTTTCCATCATCGGCCATACCGAGCGGAAGATCCGAGCTCATCCGACCATCACGCAACATCCTGTTGAAATAACACACATGTCAAACACCAAACGCGCGATTCGTAATATCGCAATCATCGCCCACGTCGACCACGGCAAGACCACCCTGGTGGACCAGCTGCTGCGCCAGTCTGGCACTTTCCGCGAAAACCAGGCGGTGGACACCCGCGTGATGGATTCGAACGACCTCGAAAAAGAGCGCGGCATTACCATCCTGTCGAAGAACTGCGCGGTCGAGTACGAAGGCACCCACATCAACATCGTCGACACCCCGGGCCACGCCGACTTCGGCGGCGAAGTGGAGCGCGTGCTGTCGATGGTCGATTCGGTGCTGCTGCTGGTCGACGCCCAGGAAGGCCCGATGCCGCAGACCCGCTTCGTGACCCGCAAGGCGCTGGCCCTGGGCCTGAAGCCGATCGTCGTCGTCAACAAGATCGACCGGCCTGGCGCGCGCGCCGACTGGGCGATCAACCAGACCTTCGAACTGTTCGACAAGCTGG
>DAMAFT010000793.1:0-2299 GCA_031995805.1 Massilia sp. | reverse complement strand
CATGCATATTGGTGTACTCCGTATAAAAGACTGTGTTCTGGTGAGGCCCGGGCCCGGCATGTGTCGTATGACCTTCCGTCAACACGTCGGTTCCGCTTAACTGGTTACAAGATTGCCTGCCTCACCATGCATGGTCTGTGCGCCATCCAACATTGCTAAAAATTTCTAAAAGTAATTTTTTCAGTGCATGTCTTGATGCGACTTAACGATAAGGCCGTTAAACGCCCTGCTGGAACATGCGCTTGATCAGCGCCAGAAATTGAACTCGACGCCTTGACCGTCATCCAATGGATGTGCAAGGCATACTGATGTTGCATTTAAACAACAATCCGACATGGATGCATGACATGCCGGAGGCGGCCGGAACGGCGATGTGACATACGGGGAATGTTCCATGACAGTACCGTGACGGCCGGCAGGCGGCGCATAGGCATGGTTTCCCCTATATGCACGTGCCGGAGCTGCGCGACGTTGATGGCCGATAGCGCGACGTATGACGCATTTCGTAACATTCGGAAACAATCAGCAACCGTGACATAAATGGCCATGTTGTAAGATCGCCACAACAATCGGTCCTTGGGTGCGGTAGCGCACTGACCCAAGGAATTGCCGGCTTGTAAGCTTGTCATCAACATCACTGCAAGGCATGCGATGTCAAGTACCTTTACAACTTATGGGAGTTACCTGTGAATAATACGAAGAAGATCGCCCTGGCCGCCGCCATCCTGTGCTCCGCCGCTTCGGCAATGGCGCAAGAAGAAGTCATCAATCCGTCCTGGTACGTGATGCCGACCGTCGTCGGCATCAAGCCGGACAGCGACTTCGGCACCGACAAGAAGGACTGGGGCGGCGGGTTGAAATTCGGTAAGGCCGTCCATCCGCTGTGGGACATCCAGATCGGCGCCACCCACGCCCGCGCCGAGGAAAACGGCTTCGACTACCGCCAGACGCTGGTCGGCGCCGATGCCTTGCTGATGCTCTCGCGCAAGAACTTCCGTCCGTTCCTGCTGGTCGGCGTCGGCGGCCAGAAAGACCGCATGGGCCGTCCGGGCCTGGGCGTCCAGCACGGCTGGTCGCCGTACGCCACCGCCGGCCTGGGCTTCCAGGTAGGCATCAACGACCGCTGGTCGCTGCAGGCCGACGCCCGCGCCGTCAAGGGCTGGATCGACGACGAAGACAAGTTCGGCTTCGACAAGTCGCTGAACAAGTACGTGTCGGTCAGCCTGAACTACGCGTTCAACCCGCCGCCGCGCCCGGCACCGGCTCCGGCTCCGGCCCCGGTCGTCGAGACCCCGCCGCCGGCACCGGCACCGGTCGCTCCGCCGCCGCCGCCGCCGGCTCGCTTCGAGAAAGTGACGCTGGAAGCGACCAAGATGTTCGCGTTCGACAAGGCCGAACTGGTCATGCCGGCACCGAAGCTGGACGAAATCGCCGCGGCACTGAACGCCGACACCTCGATCAGCGACATCACGATCACCGGCTACACCGACCGCCTGGGTTCGGAAAAGTACAACCAGAAGCTGTCGGAGCGCCGCGCCAATGCCGTGCGTGAGTACCTGATCAGCAAGGGCATCGACGGCAGCCGCCTGAAGGCCGTCGGCCGTGGCGAGGAAAACCCGGTCGTCACCGATTGCAACCAGAAGAAGAAATCGGAACTGATCGAGTGCCTGGCACCGAACCGCCGCGTCGAGGTCGAGCAAATCACCATCGAACGCCGCGTGCAGTAAGGCTCGCGCCGATCCAGGGCATGGGCCCGTCGAACGCGTCCGCGGACGCGTTCGGAACCAACGCGCCTCCGGGCGCGTTTTTGTTTGGGAGAACACGCGATGGCAGTACAAAACTGGGTACCCTTCTCGCGCCAGCTCGTCCACGTGATGCGCTGCGCCGTCACCGAATGGATGGAACACCGGGCCGCCAGCAAGGGCGCGGCGCTGGCCTATTATTCGCTGTTTTCGCTGGCGCCGATCCTGGTGCTGGTGATCGCGATCGCCGGCTTCTTCTACGGCCAGGAAGCCGCCCAGGGCCAGCTGATCCACGAATTGCGCGGCCTGGTCGGGCCGCAGGGCGCGGAAACCATCCAGGCGATCCTGGCGGGCGCGCGCGACCAGGAAAGCGGCAGGCTCGCCACCATCATCGCCTCGGTGCTGCTGGTGGTCGGCGCGACCAGCGCCTTTTCCGAACTCAAGGACAGCCTCGACGAGATCTGGGGCGTGCCGCCGCCGGCGGACGCCAGCTGGTGGGACACGGTGCGCACGCGCCTGCTGTCCTTCGGCCTGATCCTCACGCTCGCGCTGCTCCT
>DAMAFT010000792.1:0-2303 GCA_031995805.1 Massilia sp. | reverse complement strand
GGGTGGCCGAGGTGGCGCACAAGCGCGAAGCGCTGGAAGGCGAGAAGCGCGCGAAGCTGGCGGCCGGTGTGCTGGGGCTGGACATGTACGGCATGCGCGAGCCGCTGGCGAAGGCGGGGCTCAGGTACATCGATTGAGACCGTGGTGCGCACGGGGTGCGCACCGACCGGACCGGCGCCGCCGGACGCCTCAGGCCACCAGCTTCTGCGCCAGCAGCAGCACCAGCGGCAGCAGCGCCACGGCGACGATCACCCTGGTGGTAGCGGGATGGGCGCAATTGATCGTGAATCCCATCGCCGGCATGCCCTTGGGGACCCACAGTCGCGTGTCGCGCTTGCTGGCGTAGATGCCGAACCGTCCCGGCCCGCTCCAGTTGGCGGGGTTGCGCCATTCGGCTTCGTTGATGTCGTCCTGCTTCATGTTCCTCCTTCGATCCGATCAGGCCTGCGCTTCCAGCCGCCCCTGCAGGTCGAGCGCATAGCGCGCGAAGTCGCGCGCCATGAACAGGCGGCCGCCGTAGGCCGCGCGCGCTTCCGCCTCGACGTCGGCGATGCCCGGCTGGCCCGGATTGGGATGGTCCTGGTAGCGCGGGCTGAAATGGGTCAGCACCAGGTTGGGCAGCCCCGCCTCCTGGGCCATGCGCGCCACCATCTGCGCGGAACTGTGCTGCGGACCGGGGCCGATCTTCTGGCGCACGGCTTCCGTGTAGGTGGCCTCGTGGATCAGCACCTGGGCCGTGCGCGCCTCCTGCAGCAACAGGCCGGGACTGTCGTTGTCGCCGCCGACGATCAGCGACCGCGGCCGACGCGGCGTCTGCAGCACGTCGATCGCGCGCACCACGCGGCCGTCGTCCAGCACCACGTCCTCGCCGCGCTGCAGGCGGCCCCAGTCGAGGCCGCGCGGCACGCCGGCGATGCGCAGGCGCTCGGGATCGAGACGGCGCTCGACCTCGCGCTCGGTGAAGCGGAAGGCCCAGCTCGGCAAGCGGTGCGACAGCGGGAGCGGCCGCACGTCGAGGTCGTCCAGCACGCGCGTGCGCTCCAGCTCCTCGATCGGCACGAACTCCAGCGCGAACGGCAGCGCCAGCTCGCTCGTCTCCATGACGGCCTGCAGGTAGCGCCACAGCGGCGCCGGACCGACCACGGGTAGCGGCGCGGTACGCCCCAGCATGCCGGCGCTGGCCAGCAGGCCGGGCAGGCCGTAGCAGTGGTCGCCGTGCATGTGGGTGATGAAGACGGCGCGCAGGCCGTGCAGCGTGAGGCTGGTGCGCAGGATCTGATGCTGGGTG
Source organism: Massilia sp. (assembly GCA_031995805.1). Taxonomy (GTDB): domain Bacteria; phylum Pseudomonadota; class Gammaproteobacteria; order Burkholderiales; family Burkholderiaceae_D; genus Telluria. The sequence goes on along the minus strand of DAMAFT010000792.1, from coordinate 1,015 downwards.
CCTTCGCCGCAGTCGACCAGCGCCCAGCCGGCGCTGGCGGCCGAGCGTAGCGCCAGGCCGCTGACGTTGCGGGACCGGCTCGGGGTGCCGGAAGATGTGCCGAGAAACTGAAATTCCATGCGTGCGCGATTGCCCTGACGTTGACGTTGACGTCGATGTTGACGATATCGCCATTATCCGCCAGTCCGCCGCATGACGTCGCCCGCGCCCGCTTTTTCCCGCCCTGCGCCGTTCCGGCCCCCTCCAGCCCCCTCCAGCCCCATTTCGCGCCGCGCCGGACCGGCTTCGTCGCATGCCGCTTGCCCGCGCCGGGCGCGGACGCGACAATGTCCTCATCGATTTCAAAAAGGCAAGATCATGCTGACAGTCGCCCGCCTGTTCCCCCCTTGTACGCCAGGCCGGCCGCGCCTGCGCCGCTTCGCCGACGACCTCGGCCTGACCGTGATCGTCAGCACCTGGGCCGGCGTCCTGCTGACCCTCGCCAACGGCCGCCCGGAAGAGATGGTCCAGCAGGTCGTGTATTCGCTGGTCATCGGCATCGTCGCCTTCCTCATCCTCGACGGCGCGCGCCTGCTGGTCTGGGATACCCCGGAACGGCGGCGGCGCTGGGCGCTGCCGATGCTGGCGCTGGTCGTCGTCACGGCGCCGGTGGCGCACTACAGCGGCATCGTGCTCGGCAGCGTCCTGCTGGGCCAGCGCTGGCCCGACCTGGCCGAGTATCCGAACGTGCCGCGCCTGAGCATGGTCGTGTACACGCTACTGGCCATCTGCGTGATGGCGCTGCTGATCCTCAACCGCGAACGCGTCGAGCGCATCAAGGCCGAGCGCGCCGAGGCACGCTCGCGCGCCGAGGCCATCGAGCGCCAGGCGCTGCAGGCCCAGTTGCGCCTGCTGCAGGCCCAGATCGAGCCGCACATGCTGTTCAATACGCTGGCCAACCTGCAGGGACTGATCGCGCTCGACCCGGACCGCGCCAACACCATGCTCGACCAGCTGATCCAGTACCTGCGCGCCA
>DAMAFT010000791.1:0-2308 GCA_031995805.1 Massilia sp. | reverse complement strand
GTAGCTGTGGCAGATGCCCATGCCGGTGGTGGCGCCCAGGCCGTCCTTGTCGACGGAATCGCGCTTGGGCGCGCCGCTGCTGGCGCAGGACGCGTCGTACTTGGCGGCGTCGGCCAGGATCTCCAGCTTGTCCTTGAGTTCCATGGGGCGGATGTGGGTGCTGTATGGACATACAGTATAACCGTTCCGGCCTGGCGTACACTGTACGCGGACGCACCCTGGGCGGGTCAAAACCTGGACAGCGCGGCCGATCGATCGCCCTGCGGCGCTGCCATGGCCATTCCATGATGATAGTATCTAAAAGTTGTTCTCAAGACAGCTTCCAAAACTACCATGTCCGTACAATACCGAAACAATGTCCATGTCGCCGGAGAAGGCCCCATCACCATGGTGTTCGCCCACGGTTTCGGCTGCGACCAGACCATGTGGCGCTTCATCGCCCCGGCGTTCGCCACGCGCTGCCGCACCATCCTGTTCGACCTGGTCGGCAGCGGCCGGTCCGACCTGTCCGCCTACGACCGCGACAAGTACGCCACGCTGCACGGCCATGCCGCCGACGTGCTCGAGATCCTCGACGCCTACACCGACGCCCCGGTCGTCTTCGTCGGCCATTCCGTCAGCGCGATGATCGGCCTGCTGGCCACGATCGCCGCGCCCGGGCGCTTCGCCGCCCAGGTCATGGTCGGTCCCTCGCCCTGCTTCGTCAACGACGGCGACTACGTGGGCGGCTTCAACCGCGAAGACATCGACATCCTGCTCGAGACCATGGAAGCCAACTTCGAAGGCTGGTCGGAACGGGTCGCGCCGATGATCATGGGGGCGCCCAGCCGCCCGGAGCTGAGCAAGGAACTGATCGACAGCTTCTGCCGCAACGACCCGGCCATCGCCAAGCATTTCGGCCGCGTGACCTTCCTGGCCGACCACCGCGCCGACCTGCCCCGCTCGACGGTGCCGGCGCTGATCATGCAGTGCAGCGACGACCTGATCGTCCCGCGCGAGGTCGGCGACTACCTGCTGGCGCACCTGCCCAACAGCACCCTGGTCGCGATCGACAACGTCGGCCACTGCCCGCACCTGAGCGCGCCGACGGCGAGTTCGCGGGCGATCGAGAAATTCCTGGCGGGGCTGCCGCCCAGGGCGTGAAAGCCTGCATCGAAACATCGTAGGGTGGGCGGCTCCACCCTGTCGCCCGCAACGACGCAGCGTCTGCGCCGCCCACGCGTGAGGTACGCGCTGCGCTAGCCCTTCTCCGTTCCCGGCCGCAGGGCATGCAGGCGTCACGCGTGGGCAGCGCTGAGCAGCGTGACTGCAGCCAGCGGAGTGGAGCTGCCCACCCTACGCGGCGCCGGCGTAGCCCCTGGCCTGCTCCAGCAGCGCCGGCCCCATGCGCGCGGCCACGCGCTGCAGCCAGGCGCCGGCGGGCGCCACGCCGGCCGCGCCGGCACGGTACAGCCAGGCATAGGCCTCGACCGGGTCGGCCTGCGCGCCCTGGCCGGACGCATACATCACGCCCAGGTTGAACTGGGCGCGCGCATGGCCCTGGCGCGCCGCGCACAGGTACCAGAAATGCGCGGCCTCGTAGTCGCGCTCGGCGCCGACGCCGTTGTCGTGGCGCAGGCCGAGCGCGAACTGGGCCAGCGCATGGCCCTGGTCGGCCGCCTTGCGGTACCAGTGGGTGGCCTGGCGCGGATCGACGGCGCCGTCGTCGTCGCGGTCGAGCAGCTGGCCCAGCGCGTACTGGGCCGGCGCGTAGTCCTGGTCGGCGGCCTTGCGGTACCAGTACAGCGCCTCGGCCGCGTCGGGCATGGCGCCGGCGAGGCCGGTGTTGCCGCTCTCGTAGCGCAGCGCCAGGTCGAACTGGGCGCGCAGGTGGCCCTGCTCGGCCGCGCGCCGGTACCAGGCCAGCGCCTCGGCCGCGTCCTGGGGCACGCCCAGGCCGGCATCGTGCAGCTGGCCGAGGTGGTACTGGGCGCCGGCGAAGCCCTGCACCGCTGCCTGGCGGTACCAGTGCGCCGCCTGCGCCGGGTCCTGCGCCACGCCCTGGCCGTGCTCGTAGCGCAGGCCCAGGTTGTCCTGGGCCGCGGCATGGCCCTGCTCGGCGGCGCGCCGGAACCACTTCAGGGCCAGGTCGGCGTCGCGTGCGGCGCCGTGGCCGCCGTCGTACACCAGCGCCAGGTTGAACTGCGCGCTGGCGTGGCCCTGCTCGGCGGCGCGACCGTACCACAGGATCGCCTGGGCGCTGTCCTGCGGCAGGTCCTGGCCCTTGTCGTAGCGCAGGCCGAGGTTGAACTGGGCCGGCGCATGGCCC
>DAMAFT010000790.1:0-2314 GCA_031995805.1 Massilia sp. | reverse complement strand
GCCCGCTTCGAACGCCTGCTGCGCCATGCGAATGCCCTGCTCGCGGCCGGCCTGGCCGGCGCCGTCGCGCTGCTGGCCTGCATGCACCGGATGCTGCCGGGCGAGTTCGCCGTGACGGCGTGCGGCTTTTCGCTGGTGGCCATGAGCTTCGCGTTGCTGGTCGGCGCCGCGCTGGCCCCGCACTGCCTGCTGAACCGCGTGCGCATTCCCGGCGCGGCCAGCCTGGCGCTGTGGTCGTACGCCGTCTACCTGGTGCACAAGCCCGTCTTCATGGCGCTGCGCGCCCCGCTCGCACGGCTCGGCATCGATCCGGACGCGCCGGCGACGATTCTCGCGGTCATGGGACTGGGCATCTGCGGCGGCTGGCTGCTGTACCGCCTGGTCGAGACACCGTTCATGCGCCTGCGGGCGCGCCGCTTTCCTGCGAGCCCGCCAGCACCCCGGCCGCAAGGCCACGCACCCGAACACGGCGGCCCCAGCCTGGCTTAGAATCTGGGTTTCGTCCTGCCGATGGAGTCCCCCTTGCCGTATCCGCCCGCATCCCTGCTCGAGCGCGCCGTAGCGCGCCGCATGCGGCGATGAACCGCTACACGATGCATCCGGAAAGCGCGCGGATCCGCTTGCTGCTGGTGGACGACCATCCGCTGATGCGCGACGGGATCGCGGCGGCGCTGGCGCTGCAGGGCGGCTTCGCGGTCGTGGCCCATGCCGGCGACGGCGGGGAAGCGCTCGACGCGTGGGAGCGCGAACGGCCCGACGTGACGCTGGTCGACCTGCAGATGCCCGGCATGGACGGACTGGCGACGATCCGCGCGATCCGCGCGCGCGACCCCGGCGCGCGCCTGGTCGTGCTGACCACCTTCCGCGGCGACGCCCGCATCGCCGCGGCGCTGAAGGCCGGGGCGCGCGCCTACCTGGACAAGGGCGAGCCGGGCGAGGAGCTGGCGCGCGTCGTGCGCGAGGTGCACGAGGGCCGCCACCTGCTGCCGCCGACGCTGCGCCGCGAAATCGATCGCCACTACGCCGGCGATGCGCTGTCGGCGCGCGAACTCGACGTGCTGCGCCTGGCCGCCTGCGGCCGCGCCAACCGCGAGATCGCGCAATTGCTGGGCATCGGCGAGACGACGGTCAAGACCCACATGAGCACCATCCTGCTCAAGCTCGGCGCGAGCGACCGCACCCACGCCGTGACGCTGGCCCTGCGCCGCGGCTTCATCGAACTCTGAGCGGGCCGCCACGCCTGCCGCACGCCATGATCCGCCCGACACTTCCGCTGCGCGCCATCCTCGCCGCCTGCCTGCTGGCGCCGGCCCCGGCACCGGCCGCAAGCGCCGCCGGCGCCATCCTGCCGGCCTGGCAGCACACCCGCTGGACCGGGGACAACGGCGGCCCGCCGTTGGTGACCGGCATGGCGCAGACGAGCGACGGCTGGCTGTGGCTGCACACGGCCGACGGCCTGTACCGCTTCGACGGCCAGCATGTCGAGCGTTTCGCCCTGCCCGGCAAGGCGTCGCTCACGCGCACCCGCGTCATGGGGATCGCCGCGCACGGGCGCGACCTGTACGTGATGTACTTCGGTCGCGGGCTGTCGGTACTGCATCCGGACGGGCGCTTCGACGACCTGACGGCGATGGAGGGCAGCCCGATGCGCGCCGTCGTCAGCCTCGCCGTGGACGCCGACGGCAGCGTCTGGACCGGAGGCAAGGAGATCCAGCACTTCAGCCGGGGACGCTGGACCAGCGTGCATTCCAGCCCGGAATGGCGCGTGTCCGAGCGCAGCAGCATGCTGCTCGATGCCGGCGGCCGCCTGTGGGCGGCGAACGAATACGGCGCCTGGCGCCTGGATCGCGCGCGCGGCGCCTTCGACAAGGTCGCGGACACGGGCGGCAGCCTGCTGGCGGCGCCGGACGGCGGCGTCTGGCTGGCGGAGGACGGCGGCGGTCCGGTGGTGCGCCTGGCTGCCGGCATGGCGGGCGCGGGGAAGCCGGTCGCCGGCGCCTGGTCGCAGACGGCCGGCGCCTTCGATAGCGCCGGCACGCTGTGGTCGCTGGACTGCCCGGAGCGGCTGTGCCTCGTGCCCGGGGTCGCCGGCCGGCCCGCGGACGCCGTCGTGGTGCCGCGACGCGACGCGGTCGAACGGATGGCGCCGTCGTATCCGCTGTCCGGCGCCGCGGCGCGCCTGGCCATGCGCGACCGCGAGGGCGACATCTGGATCGCCACCGAGCACGGCCTGGATCGCTTCCGCGCAAAGCGCTTGCGGACGGCCGGCCTTCCCGGTTCGGGCGACAATTATTCGCCCGCCGCCGACGGCGCC
>DAMAFT010000789.1:0-2315 GCA_031995805.1 Massilia sp. | reverse complement strand
GGCCGCCTACGAACAGGCGGCCGCGCTGGCCCAGGGCGCGCACCAGCCCTGGGTGATGGCCCTGGCCTGGGAGCGCGCGGCCAGCCTGTGCGCCCGCCTGGAGTTGCGCGCCGCCCTGCCGTCCTACCGCCGGCTGGCGCTGGACGCCTGGCGCGACTGGGGCGCGCACGGCCGCGTGCGCGAGCTGATGCAGGCCTGGGATGCGCTGCCGCTGCCGGCCGCGCCGCGCGCCGCCGGCGAGGAGGAACGCGCCGCCCGCGCCGACACCGTCGGCGAACTCGGCATCGCCATCGCCCACGAGGTCAACCAGCCGCTGGCCGCGATCCTGCTGCACGCGGCCGCCGCGCGCCGCTGGCTGCGCCGGCCCCAGCCCGACAGCGCACGCGCCCTGGCCGCGCTGGAACAGATCACCGCCTGCGGCCGCCAGGCCGGCGACATCGTGCGCAGCGTGCGCGGCCTGGCGCGGCGCCAGCACGAGGACGTCAGCACCTTCGCGATCGATCCCGCGCTGGCCGAGGTGGCGCAACTGCTGCGCGCGTTGATGCAGCGCCAGGGCATCCGCTTCGAGACGCGCCTGCAACTGCCGGGTCGCGAACTGCACGCCAACCGCGCCCAGATCCAGCAGATCATGATGAACCTGCTGCTCAACGCGATCGAGGCGCTGGGCGGCGCCGACGGCGAGCCGCGCAGGATCCTGCTGGAATCGGCGCCGCTCGGCCCGGTGCAGGTCGAGCTGCGCGTCAGCGACAATGGCCCGGGCGTCGCCCCGCCCGAGCGCGAGCGCATCTTCGACGCGCTGTATTCGACCAAGCCGCACGGCACCGGCGTCGGCCTGTCGATCAGCCGCACGATCGCCGAGGCGCACGGCGGCCGCATCGAATTCGTGCCGGCCGAACCGCGCGGCGCCAGCTTCCGCGTCGTGCTGCCGGTGCGCAGCGCGCCCGCCACCAGCCCTGCCGCCTGCGCCGCCAGCGCCCCGCCCGAGGACCGCCACCATGCTTGACACTACCTTGCGCCAGTTGGCGCCGGCCGAACCGGTCGAACGGGTGCGCCGCTACATCGAGGAGCACCTCACCGAGCGCCTGACGCTGGCCGACCTGGCGCGCCACGCCGGCCTGAGCCGCCACTATTTCTCGCGCCTGTTCCGCGCCGTCACCGGCGACCCGCCGATGCGCTACCTGATGGGGCGCCGCATCGAGCACGCCCGGCATATGCTGTCGGGACGGCGCCACAGTGTCTGCGAAATCGCGATGCTGCTGCATTTCGCCGACCAGAGCCATTTCTGCCGCAGCTTCCGGCGCCGTACGGGGCTGTCGCCGCTGCAGTACAGCCGCGCGCACTGAACCGCGCGCGGCCCCGCTTGTCTTCATCTTCAACCGTCACAGGAGTCCTTCATGACCAATAGCGCCATCGCCATCGCCGACCTGATCCTCATCAACGGTCGCTTCCATACACTGGACCGCAGCCGGCCCGAAGCCGACGCGGTGGCGATCGCCGATGGCCGCTTCCTTGCCGTCGGCGACGCCCAGGAAGCGATGCGCCACCACGGCGCCGCCACCCGCGTGATCGACCTCGCCGGCCATACCGCCATCCCGGGCCTGAACGACTCGCACCTGCACCTGATCCGCGGCGGCCTGAACTACAACCTGGAGCTGCGCTGGGAAGGCGTGCCCTCGCTGGCCGACGCCCTGCGCATGCTGCGCGAGCAGGCGCTGCGCACGCCCAGCCCGCAGTGGGTGCGCGTGGTCGGCGGCTGGAACGAATTCCAGTTCGCGGAAAAGCGCATGCCGACCATCGAGGAACTCAACGCCGCCGCGCCCGACACCCCGGTGTTCGTGCTGCACCTGTACGACCGCGCCCTCCTCAACCGCGCCGCCCTGCGCGCGGTCGGCTACGACAAGACCACCCCCAATCCGCCGGGCGGCGAGATCGTGCGCGACGGCGCCGGCAACCCCACCGGCATGCTGATCGCGCGCCCGAACGCGATGATCCTGTACGCCACGCTGGCCAAGGGTCCCAAGCTGCCGCTCGAGCAACAGGTCAATTCGACGCGCCATTTCATGCGCGAGCTGAACCGCCTCGGTCTCACCAGCGCCATCGATGCCGGCGGCGGCTTCCAGAACTATCCCGAGGACTACCAGGTCGTCGAGCAGCTGGCCGCCGCCGACCAGCTCACCGTACGCATCGCCTACAACCTGTTCACCCAGAACAAGGGCCAGGAATTGCAGGACTTCCAGAAATGGACCGACACGGTCGAGGTGGGCCAGGGCGACGACTGGTACCGCCACAACGGCGCCGGCGAGATGCTGGTGTTC
>DAMAFT010000788.1:0-2316 GCA_031995805.1 Massilia sp. | reverse complement strand
GCGGCGGCTCCTGGCTGTACAACCCGCGCTACCTGCGCTCGGCGCTGCGCAACGGGTTCTCGGCGGTGCTGTCGAACGACATCGTGGGATTCAGGGTGGTGCGGGAATTGATGTAGGGCCGTGCATGAAGCCGTCGCCATCGCGGGGGGCGACGGCGGCTCCGGCCCGCTTTACGGCGCCAGCGCCGGCACGGCGCGCTGCGGCGCCAGGCGCCGGGCGCCGTTGCTGCTGTCCAGGCGGAAGGTGTCCACCAGGTGCGCCAGGCCTTGCGCCTGTTCCTGCAGCGAGTCGGCGGCGGCGGCCGCTTCCTCGACCAGCGCGGCGTTCTGCTGCGTCACCTGGTCCATCTGGGCGATGGCCTGGTTGATCTGCTCGATGCCCGCGCCTTGCTCCTCGCCGGCGGCCATGATCTCGGCCATGATGTCGGTCACGCGCGCCACGCTCGACACGATGTCGTCCATGGTGGCGCCGGCCTTGTCGACCAGATGGGCGCCGGCGTCGACGTTGGCGACCGAGGTCGTGATCAGTTCCTTGATTTCCTTGGCGGCCGCCGCCGAGCGCTGCGCCAGGTTGCGCACCTCGCCCGCGACCACGGCGAAGCCGCGGCCCTGCTCGCCCGCGCGCGCCGCTTCCACGGCCGCGTTCAGCGCCAGGATATTGGTCTGGAAGGCGATGCCGTCGATGACGGCGATGATGTCGACGATCTTCTTCGACGAGGTATTGATGCTGCCCATCGTCGAGACGACTTCGCTGACGATCTGGCCGCCGCGCACGGCGACTTCCGAGGCCGACAGCGCCAGCTGGTTGGCCTGGCGCGCATTGTCGGCATTCTGCTTGACGGTCGCGGTCAGCTCTTCCAGCGACGAGGCGGTTTCTTCCAGGCTACCGGCCTGCTGTTCGGTACGGGTCGACAGGTTCAGGTTGCCGGCCGCGATTTCGCTGGAGGCGGTGGCGATCGACGAGCTGCTGTCGCGCACGCTGCGCACGGTGATCGACAACTGGTGCTGCATGTCGGCCAGGCCGTGCAGCAGCTTGCCCATCTCGTCGCGCCGGTCGACCGCGATCTCGCCCGACAGGTCGCCCCGGGCCATCGCATCGAAGTGGCCGAGCACGCGGTCCAGCGGGCGCATGATCGAACGCAGCAGCGTGACCGACGACACGACGATCAGGATCGCGCCCAGCACGATGGCGGCGATCGCCGTGTTGTAGATGCGGGCGGCCATCGCCTGGCTCGCCTCGTAGCTGTCCTTCGCCGAACTCACCTGGTATTCGTCGAGCTTGGCCGATGCCGTGTTGAACTCCCCGTAGGCGGCCTGCATCTGCTTCATGAACAGGGTTTCGATCTTGTCCGCGTCCTGCTGGCGGATCGCCTGGGTCAGCGCGCGCATGCCCTTCTCGACATAGGCGCTGCGCTTGTCGGCGACGGCCTTGGCCAGCGCGTCTTCCTCCGCCGTGCGCGGCAGCGCCAGGTAGGCCGCCCATTTGGCGTCGGCATCCTTGATGAAACCGTCCATGCGGTCCAGCGTCTTGCCGATGTCGGCCGCGTCCGGGTGCAGCACCGCGCGGTCCAGGACGAAGCGCGCGCGGCTCAGGAAGTTCTTCGCTTCGCCCAGCGCGATGATCGACTGCATCTGGTTGGTATAGGTTTCCTGCAGGGCCGCGCTGGTCGAATGGATGCCGTAGATACCCAGCAGGCCGTTCACGAGGATGATCAGGCCGAGGACCGCCATGGTGGCGATCAGGCGGAAGCGAAGCGTCAATTTGCTGAACATGGTTATCTTGGAAGGGTGGGGGCGTGCTGCGTCGCCGGTGAAGAAAACAGGTTGCTCTCGAAGTTCCGCCGGTCTGCGCCGGTCTCGGACAGGATCGCACTGTATCGCCTTAATTTCCGCGTTGCAACTTGACATCGGTTGTTTCGTTGCTTTCATACCGCCGATGTTGTGTATGCCCAACAGAAATTGGCGGGGCGTCATCAAATTCGATACAAAAGAACAACTTCCATACCGGTGCAATAATGAATTTTAGCCATGTGCGATGCGGGCGATCCTGCAGATTCCCGATCACTAGCGCGCAACGGTCATCGGATCCGGATTGCAGGCGGTGTCGCTGGCCGGTTGCGGCCTGGCGGTCCTGATGCTTGCAGTGCGCTGAGCGCCCGAGGGTCAGGCGTCGTGCAGCACGGACGGCGGCGCGCGGCGGCGGTCGCCGGCGGGGGCGCGTGGGGTCCAGTCTTCCGGGCGCGGGCCGGCGGCGAAGCGCACCCGGCCGTGGAAGCCGGCCAGGCGCTCCAGCAGCGTGGCGGGCTCCAGCGGCGTG
>DAMAFT010000787.1:0-2319 GCA_031995805.1 Massilia sp. | reverse complement strand
GCGCCGTGCCGGCGCCGCCGTCGTTGCCGACGTTGCCGAGGCAACGGGCGCGGCCGCGGCGACGCTGTGCGCGGCCCGGGCCACGCGGGCCGGCTCCGGCACGAAGCCGTGCGCGACATCGGCAGGTTCGTCGGCCGCCTCGTCGGCGGCCTGGTCCGCCGGTCGTGCAGCCGGTTGCGCGGCCGCCTGCACGGGCGCCGCCGCGCCGGCCGCCACGTTGCCCGCGCCCTCGACCTCGAGCCGGATCAGTTCCGCGCCCACGGCCAGCGCTTCGCCGATGCCGCCGCCCAGTCCCAGCACGGTGCCGTGCACCGGCGACGGAATCTCGACGGTGGCCTTGTCGGTCATGACGTCGGCCAGCACCTGGTCTTCCTTGACGCTGTCGCCTGGCTGCACGCGCCAGGCGACCACTTCCACTTCAGCGATGCCTTCGCCCAGGTCGGGCATCTTGATGACGTATTGCCCCATCTTCAACCCTCCATCGCACGTTTGAATGCCGCCCCGACCCGGTCCGGGCCGGGGAAATACGCCCATTCCTGGGCGTGCGGATAGGGCGTGTCCCAGCCGGCCACGCGCTCGATCGGCGCTTCCAGCTGGTAGAAGCAGTGTTCCTGCACCAGGGCCGCCAGCTCGGCGCCGAAGCCGCTCGTGCGGGTGGCCTCGTGCACGATCACGCAGCGGCCGGTCTTTTTGACCGATTCGACCACGGTCTCGAGGTCCAGCGGCCACAGCGTGCGCAGGTCGACGATCTCGGCGTCGATGCCGGTCTCGCGCGCCGCCGCCTCCGCCACCCAGACCATGGTGCCGTAGGCCAGCACGGTGAGGTCGCTGCCGGGACGGAACACGGCCGCCTTGTCCAGCGCCACCGTGTAGTGCCCCTCCGGCACTTCGCCCAGCGGATGCTTGGACCAGGACACGACGGGGCGGTCGTGGTGGCCGTCGAACGGGCCGTTGTACAGGCGCTTGGGTTCCAGGAAGATCACCGGGTCGTCGTTCTCGATGGCGGCGATCAGGAGGCCCTTGGCGTCGTAGGGATTCGACGGCATCACGGTGCGCAGCCCGCACACGTGGGTGAAGAAGGCTTCCGGGCTCTGGCTGTGGGTCTGGCCGCCGTAGATGCCGCCGCCGCAGGGCATGCGGATGGTCAGCGGCGCCGTGAAGTCGCCGGCCGAGCGGTAGCGCAGCCGCGCCGCCTCCGACACGATCTGGTCGGTGGCCGGATAAAAATAGTCGGCGAACTGGATCTCGACCACCGGGCGCAGGCCGTAGGCGGCCATGCCGACGGCGGTGCCGACGATGCCGCCCTCCGAGATCGGCGCGTCGAACACGCGCTGCTTGCCGTACCTGGCCTGCAGGCCGTCGGTGACGCGGAACACGCCGCCGAAATAGCCGACGTCCTGGCCGTAGACCACCACGTCGTCGTCGCGCCCCAGCATCACGTCCATGGCCGAGCGCAGGGCCTGGATCATGGTCATGGGCACGGTCTTGCTCTCCGTCGCGGCCTGGGCGGCCGCGGCGTTCTTGTCGATATCGCGCATCACGTCATACTCCCAGTTGTTGGCGCTGCCGGCGCAGGTGGTCGGGCATGTCCTTGTAGACGTCCTCGAACATCGATGCGGCGCTCGGCACGCGGCCGTCGATCAGCGTGCCGTGGCGCTCGGCTTCCTTCTGCGCCGCCAGCACCTCGGCTTCCAGTTCGGCCTGCACGGCTTCGTGCTCGGCGTCGGACCACCAGCCCAGCAGGGTCAGGTGGCGGCGCAGGCGGGCGATCGGGTCGCCCAGCGGGAACTGGTTCCATTCGTCGGCAGGGCGGTAGCGCGACGGGTCGTCGGACGTCGAGTGCGGGCCGGCGCGGTAGGTCACCCATTCGATCAGCGTGGCGCCCAGGTTCGCGCGGGCGCGCTCGGCGGCCCAGCACGAGGCGGCGTAGACGGCCAGGAAGTCGTTGCCGTCGACGCGCAGCGAGGCGATGCCGGCCCCCACGCCGCGCGCGGCGAAGCTGACGCTCTCGCCGCCGGCGATGGCCTGGAAGGTCGAGATGGCCCACTGGTTGTTGACCACGTTCAGGATCACGGGCGCGCGGTACACGTGGGCGAAGGTGAGCCCGGTGTGGAAGTCGCTCTCGGCGGTGGCGCCGTCGCCGATCCAGCCGGAAGCGATCTTCGTGTCGCCCTTGATGGCCGAGGCCATGGCCCAGCCCACGGCCTGCGGGATCTGGGTGGCGAGGTTGCCGGAAATGCTGAAGAACCCTTCCTTCTTGACCGGATACATGACCGGCAGCTGGCGCCCCTTCATGGGGTCGCGCTCGTTCGACAGCAG
>DAMAFT010000786.1:0-2324 GCA_031995805.1 Massilia sp. | reverse complement strand
ACTACCCGTTCGGCCTGTTCGCCGTGCCGCGCGAGCAGGTGGTGCGCGTGCACGCCTCGTCCGGCACCACCGGCAAGCCGACCGTGGTCGGCTACACCCGGCGCGACATCGACACCTGGGCCGGCGTGGTCGCGCGCTCGATCCGCGCGGCGGGCGGGCGTCCCGGCGACATGGTGCACATCGCCTACGGCTACGGCCTGTTCACCGGCGGCCTGGGCGCCCACTACGGCGCCGAGCGCCTGGGCTGCACCGTCGTGCCGATGTCGGGCGGCCAGACCGAGAAGCAGGTGCAGCTGATCCAGGACTTCAAGCCCTCGATCATCATGGTCACCCCGTCGTACATGCTGAACATCGTCGAGGAATTCAAGCGCCAGGGCCTCGACCCGGCCGCGTCCTCGCTGCAGGTCGGGATCTTCGGGGCCGAGCCCTGGACCGACGCCATGCGCCGCGAGATCGAGGAGCGCGCCGGCATCGACGCCGTCGACATCTACGGCCTGTCCGAGGTGATGGGCCCGGGCGTGGCCAGCGAGTGCATCGAGAGCAAGGACGGCCCGGTGGTGTGGGAAGACCATTTTTATCCCGAGATCATCGATCCCGACACGGGCGAGGTGCTGCCCGACGGCGCCGAGGGCGAGCTGGTGTTCACGTCGCTGACCAAGGAGGCGCTGCCGATCGTCCGCTACCGCACGCGCGACCTCACGCGCCTGCTGCCGCCGACCTCGCGTTCGATGCGCCGCATGGGCCGCATCAACGGCCGCTCGGACGACATGCTGATCATCCGCGGCGTCAACGTGTTCCCCAGCCAGGTCGAGGAACTGGTCCTGCAAATGCCGGCGCTGGCCCCGCACTACCAGCTGGTGGTGACGCGCGACGGCCACCTCGACGCGCTCGAGGTGCGCTGCGAACTGCGCGAGGGCGAACTGGCGCAGGAGACGGTGGACGCCATCGGCCGCGAACTGCAGCACCGCATCAAGACCTGCATCGGCGTGACGACGCGCGTGCAGCTGCTGCCGTCGCAAGGCATCGAACGCTCGCTGACCGGCAAGGCGCGGCGCGTGCTCGACCAGCGCCCGCGCAACCAATAAGACAAGGAAACCACATGAACGAAGCCTATATCTGCGACGCCGTGCGCACCCCCTTCGGCCGCTTCGGCGGTGCGCTCGCGAGCGTGCGCGCCGACGACCTGGCCGCGCTGCCGATCGCGGAACTCATCAGGCGCAACCCCGGCGTCGACTGGGCGCGCGTGGACGACGTGCTGCTCGGCTGCGCCAACCAGGCCGGCGAGGACAACCGCAACGTGGCGCGCATGGCGGCGCTCCTGGCCGGCCTGCCGGAATCGGTCCCCGGCAGCACCATGAACCGCCTGTGCGGCTCCAGCCTGGACGCCGTGGGCACGGCCGCACGTGCGATCCGCGCCGGCGAGGCCGACCTGGTCGTGGCCGGCGGCGTCGAGAGCATGACGCGCGCGCCCTTCGTGATGGGCAAGGCCGACAGCGCCTTCTCGCGCAGCGCGAAGATCGAGGACACCACCATCGGCTGGCGCTTCGTCAATCCGAAGATGAAGGCGCAGTACGGCATCGACTCGATGCCCGAGACGGCGGAAAACGTGGCGCGCGAGTTCGGCGTCGGCCGCGCCGACCAGGACGCGTTCGCGCTGCGCAGCCACCAGAAGTGGGCGAAGGCGCACGCGGCCGGCGTGTTCGCCGAGGAGGTCGTGCCGGTGGCGATCCCGCAAAAGAAGGGCGAGCCGCGCATCGTCGACACCGACGAGCACCCGCGTCCCGACACCAGCCTGGAAGCGCTGGCGAAGCTGAAGGGCGTGGTGGCGCCGGACGGCAGCGTCACCGCCGGCAATGCCGCCGGCGTGAACGATGGCGCCTGCGCGATCCTGATGGCGTCGGGCGCCGCCGTCGACCAGTACGGCTTGACGCCGCGCGCCCGCGTGGTGGGCATGACGACGGTGGGCCTGGCCCCGCGCATCATGGGCTTCGGCCCGGCGCCGGCCACGAAGAAACTGCTGGCGATGACCGGCTTGACGCTGGAGCAGATGGACGTGATCGAGCTGAACGAAGCGTTCGCCTCGCAGGGCCTGGCCGTGCTGCGCGACCTCGGCCTGGCCGACGACGATGCGCGCGTGAACCCGAACGGCGGCGCCATCTCGATCGGCCACCCGCTCGGCGCGTCCGGCGCGCGCCTGGTGATGGCGGCCGTGAACCAGCTGCACCGCGGCGGCGGGCGCTATGCGCTGTGCACGATGTGCATCGGCGTCGGCCAGGGCATCGCGCTGATCGTCGAGAGGGTGTGACATGCCCGTCTACGAGATC
>DAMAFT010000785.1:0-2325 GCA_031995805.1 Massilia sp. | reverse complement strand
CCGCTGTCGTGCAACTGGATCGCCAGCGCGAAGCGCCGCGCGCGCAGGCCGTTGTAGAAGCGCGCCAGGCCGTCCTGGCGCACCGCCTGCTCGGGCAGCAGCGGATGGCCGGGGAAGGCAATGAATTCGTCGACGTAGTGGCCGAAGCGGTCCACGAACTGCTGCGCCCACGGCAGGCCGGCCAGCGCGATGTGGGCGCGCGGCAGGGCGGCGCGCAGCGCGCGCAGCGCGGGCACGGCGCACAGCATGTCGCCCAGGTGGAGCGCCCGGAACACGACGACCGAAGGCAGGTCGAGTCGTTGCAGCAGCGGTCGGCGGTACACGTGTCGGTTCCTTTCTGGTCTGTTCCTCGTTCCCTCCCACGCAAGCGCGAGCCCGGTTGCCGGAGCGATGGACGCGGAGATGGACTCCCCGCCGGCGCGGGGAACCATTGCCGGCGACCGCACGGGGACGCTCAGGGTGGCAGACCGGGGCATCGCTGACGGGCTCCTCCTCGCCACTTCGCCATCGGCTGCCGCTGCCGCCACTGTCCAGCAAAGCATTGGAGCCGGAGGGACCGGATTAGTTCGGAAGACCGGATGCGGGGTCATGAACGCCTGCGGGAAAGCCGGTATGATCGAAGGATCAGTTCCCGCTCATACACGGATACCATGCTCCAGACCCCTGCCTCCTTCACCCCGCTGCTGGCGGCCCGCGACGACGCCGCGCCTTTGACTTTCCTGTTCCACGCCGGGCGCCTGCTGGTGCGCGAAGCCGACCTGGCGCTGCCGGACCGCGGCGTGCTGCGCGACCTCGGCGTCGACCCGCAGCGCCTGCAGCCGGTCGGCCTGCTCGACGGCCGCTATGCCGAAGCCGGCTGGACCGACGTCGAGGCGCCGCTGCCGGCCGGTTACGCCTGGCGCGGCCTGCGTTCGCTGTTCGGCGAATTCGACGAGGCGCTGCTCGGCGTGGCCGCGCGAGCGGCGCAACTGGCCGAATGGGCGCGCACGCACCGCTTCTGCGGCGCCTGCGGCGGCGGCATGGCGCTGGCGGCGGGCGAGCGCTGCTTCAAGTGCGCGCGTTGCGGCCACATGGCGTATCCGCGCATCTCGCCGGCGATGATGGTGCTGGTGCGGCGCGGCGACCAGGTGCTGCTGGCCCAGCACGCCCAGTACACGGTGAAGCGCTTCGTGCCGCTGGCCGGTTTCCTGGAAGCCGGCGAGTCGATCGAGGAAGCGGTGCACCGCGAGGTGTTCGAGGAAGTCGGCCTGCGCGTGCACAACCTGCGCTATTTCGGCAGCCAGTCCTGGCCATTCCCGCATTCGCTGATGATCGCCTTCACCGCCGATTACCTGGACGGCGAGATCCGCGTCGACCCGGCGGAGATCGTGGAGGCGCGCTGGTTCGGCGCCGGCGACGCATGGCCGGAGCGGGTGCCGCAGGTGTCGATTTCCAGCATGCTGGTCGACGCCCACCGGCCGCCCGGCCGCTAGGCGCCGCGCGCCGTCAGGGCGCCGGCGTGGTGGTGGCCGAGGCGGCGATGCGGCCCTCGACGCGCAGCGCCAGCGGCAGCTCGTCCGGCCGGGCGCCGGTGCCGCGGATGCGCACCACGCGCTGCATCAGGTCGAACCAGAACGGCGCCCCGAACAGGGCCGTGGACGCCGTGACGAGCCAGCCGGCCGCCTGCAGCGCGAAGTCGCCGTCGAGCGCCTTCGGCAAGCCGTTCCAGCCGATCGGCAGCGCCATCAGGGCGTTCAGCGTGCCGTCGTCGAGCCCGCCGGGCACGTCGCGCAGGTGCGCCACCAGCGTGGGCTGCTGCCACAGCGTGCGGAACAGGTGGATGCTGTCGATGTTGAACAGGATGGCCAGCAGCAGGGCGATCAGCAGCGACACCAGCAGCTGGTTGCGCTTGTAGGCGCCGGACATGCGCGCCATCGCATTGTCGAACCAGCCGGCCAGCATGTCCTGGAATTGCTGCAGGTCGCGCGCGCGGCCGTACAGGCCCTGCATGGCGCGGCGCAGCTGCGGGTCGGGGATGGCGTCGATGGCGCCGCCCAGCTGCGCGAACCCGGCCGGCGCTTGCCACAGGCTGTCGACGAGGGCGATGGCGAAGTGGGCCGGCGCGATGTATGACGGCCGCGCCGGCAGCTCGCGCTCGGTGCGGGCGCTGCCGTCCGCATGCGGGTTGACCAGCGGGTGGGCATACACGGCGCGCGCCAGCCCGTCGAACCGGGGGTCGTTGAGCATGCTCTTGATGCCTGCCAGCAGCGTGTTGGCGCGCAGGCGGAACGCCGCCGCCAGCGCCTCCTGCAGGGTGGTGACGATCAGGGCGAGCGTGGCCGCTCG
>DAMAFT010000784.1:0-2331 GCA_031995805.1 Massilia sp. | reverse complement strand
CCGAGCGCTGGCGCATGACGACGTTCCGCGAGTACGAATGGAACCCGGCCCGCTACAACGTGGCCGGCGCGTTCGACCAGATCCTGAATACCGAGTACGCAGCCAAGCCGCAGCGCCTGCGCACCATCCTCAAGCGCCTGGCCGACGTACCGGCCTACTACCAGGCCGCGCAGGCCTCGCTGGCGAATCCGACGCGCGAGCATACGCAGCTGGCGATCTCGCAGGCGCCGGGCACGCTGGTCGTGCTGGCCGACCTCGGCAAGGCGGCCCAGGAATCGATCCTGACCCCGCAGGAAAAGGCGATCTTCGCCCAGCGCATCGCCAATGCCGGCAGCGCCGTGCTGGCCTGGGTCGACTTCCTGACCGCCCTCGACAAGCGCCAGCAGGAGACGGGCACGGCGCGCTCCTTCCGCATCGGCAAGGACCTGTACGAGCAGAAGTTCGCCTTCGACATTCAGTCGGCCAACAGCGGCGAGCAGACCTACCGCAAGGCCCTGGCCGCGCGCGACGAACTGCTGAACCGCATGGATGCCCTGTCCGACCAGTTGTGGGACAAGACCATGGGCAGCACGGCGAAACCCGCCGACCGCTATCGCAAGATCGGCATGGTGATCGACAAGCTGTCGCTGCAGCACACGACGCCCGCCAACTTCCTGCCCGAGATCCGCCGCCAGATCCCGCTGCTGCAGGACTACGTCATCAAGCACAACCTCGTCTCGATCGACCCGAGCAAGCCGCTCGAGGTGCGCGAGACGCCGCTGTACCAGCGCGGCGTGGCCGGCGCCAGCATCGACGCCCCGGGCCCGTACCGCCCGAAGGACAAGACCTACTACAACGTCACCCCGCTCGACGGCCTCACGCCCGAGCAGGCCGAGAGCAGCCTGCGCGAGTACAACGACTGGATGCTGCAGATCCTGAACATCCACGAAGCCATTCCCGGCCACTACACCCAGCTGATGAACGCCAACCGCTCGCCCTCGCTGGTCAAGGCGCTGTTCGGCAACGGCGCGATGGTCGAGGGCTGGGCCGTGTACGGCGAGCGCATGATGCTCGAATCCGGCTACGGCGAGAATGCCCCCGAGCTGTGGCTGATGTGGTGCAAGTGGAACCTGCGCAGCGTCTCCAACACCATCCTCGACTACAGCGTGCACGTGCTGGGCATGACGCGCGAGCAGGCGCTCGACCTGCTGGTGCGCCAGGCCTTCCAGACGCCGCAGGAAGCCGCGGAAAAATGGAAGCGCGCGCAGCTGTCGTCGGTGCAGCTGACCAGCTACTTCAGCGGCTACAGCGACATCGTGGAACTGCGCGAGAAGCGCAAGCAGCAACTGGGCGAGCGCTTCGACCTGAAGCAGTTCCACGACCAGTTCCTGGGCTACGGGAATGCGCCGGTGCGCGTCATCGGCGAGCTGATGCGCTAGGCGGCGCCGTCGTCCCTCCCGCCCCGCCGCCGCGCGGGGCTTTTTTTCGCCCATCGATTGTTAAATACATGACGATGTCAGTACACCTAGATTGTGTCGCAAATCTGCCGGATTTTTCGTTTTTACATAAAAATCAACAATAAACATACGCCCGCGTACGGATCGAATGTGTGGTTTATTCGATTCAGTCGCAAAATTTGTTTCTCAAATACTTGCGCTACAGCAACCAACTCTGCAATCATCCCCAGCGACGGCATGTCATTCGCCGCGTGATCGCCTTGTCCCCGTGACGCCGGCGATGCCGCATTCATCAGCCCAACGACCCATACGGAGCGACGCGTGTTCCGCCAACGCCCCCTGCATACCTGTTTCCCCCTGTTGCTGGCCTTCGCCGCCGCCTGCGCCATCGTGCCGCTGGCGAACTGGCAATGGCACGGCTGGCTGATCGCGGCGGCGCTGCTGCTGGCGGCCGGCGCCCACCTCGCCACGGCTGCGCCGGCGCAGGCCGCCGCCGCGGGAGCGGATGCGGACGCCTATTTCGCCAGCCGCCAGGAATTCGGCGCCCAGGTCGCCGACGTCTGGACTTCGCACATCGACGCTTCGCGCACGCAGATGGAAACGGCGGTGGTGGCACTGGTCGAACGCTTTTCCGGCATCGTCACCCGGCTCGAACAGGCGCTGGCCGCGTCCGGCGCCGCGCGCCGCCAGGAAGGCGGCAGCATCGTCGACGTGTTCGCGGCCAGCGAGAAGGAATTGCGCGCCCTGCTCGACATGCTGGCCGCCGGTGCCGCCAGCAAGCAGCAGATGCTGCAGAAGATCGAGGGCCTGCAGCAGGTCACCGAGCAGTTGCAGAAGATGGCGGCCGACGTCGCCAGCATCGCGTGGCAGACCAACCTGCTGGCGCTGAACGCGG
>DAMAFT010000783.1:0-2336 GCA_031995805.1 Massilia sp. | reverse complement strand
AGCCGTCGGACCTGATCCCGGAACTGCAGGGCCGCTTCCCGATCCGCGTCGAGCTGGAATCGCTGTCGATCGAGGACTTCAAGAGCATCCTGACGGCAACCCACGCCAGCCTGACCAAGCAGTACGAGGCGCTGCTGGCCACCGAGGGCGTCACGCTGGAATTCGCGCCGGAAGGCATCCACCGCCTGGCCGAGATCGCGTATTCGGTCAACGAGCGCACCGAGAACATCGGCGCGCGCCGCCTGTACACGGTGATGGAAAAGCTGCTCGAGGAAATCTCGTACTCGGCCAGCGACAAGTCGGGCCAGGCGCTGGTCATCGATGCGGCCTACGTCAACGACCGCCTCGATGCGCTGGCGGTCAACGAAGACCTGTCGCGCTACGTGCTGTAAGCGCGGCATGCACCGGGCGCCCTCCGCGGCGCCCTTTTTCATGGAGGCAAGCGATGGCGAACAAGGCACTGGCAACCCGGCAAAAGATGCGCCTGCGCGTCGAACCCACGCCGCTCAAGCCGCGCAATCCATTCGCCGGATTCGCCAAGGCGCGCGCGGCGGGGTCGCACGCGAAGACCACCGGCAGCGAGCGGCAGGAAGCCAAGCGGGCATTGAAGAAGGCGCCGCTGGCGGCGGAAGACGAGTAGGGCCCGTCTCCC
Source organism: Massilia sp. (assembly GCA_031995805.1). Classification (GTDB taxonomy): domain Bacteria; phylum Pseudomonadota; class Gammaproteobacteria; order Burkholderiales; family Burkholderiaceae_D; genus Telluria. The sequence goes on along the minus strand of DAMAFT010000783.1, from coordinate 1,684 downwards.
TGTTGATCGCGGCCCGGCTCTTCTGTAAATTGCTTAAGTTCAAGAACAACGCGACCCGCCCCGGAAAACCATGAGCTCCCCCGACATGCTGCTGGACGTCCTGCGCGCCGAACTGCGCGCCGCCGGCATCACCTACAAGATGCTGGCCGAGCGCATCGCGATGAGCGAATCGAGCATCAAGCGCATGTTCGGCCAGAAGGACATGACGCTGTCGCGCCTGGCCCAGATCTGCCAGGCGGCGGGCATCGCGCTGGAAGACGTGCTGCGCCGCGCGGCCGACAGCCGGCCGCAGGCCGACACGCTGACGCTGGCCCAGGAAAACGCGCTGGCCAACAATCCGCGCCTGCTGCTGGTGGCGATCTGCTGCCTCGGGCACTGGAGCCTGGAGCAGGTCGTCGAGACCTACCGCCTGACCGAAGCCGAATGCATCGGCCTGCTGGTGGAACTCGACCGGCTGCGCGTGATCGAACTGAAACCGCTGAACCGCTACGCGCTGCGCGTCTCGAACGCCTTCCGCTGGCTGCCGGACGGGCCGGTGCAGCGCTTCTTCCGCGAGCACGTGGTCGGCGATTATTTCGAGGGCCGCTTCGACGGCCCCGGCGAAACGCTGATGTGCCTGCCGGCGCGCCTGTCGCTGGCCTCGGCCGGCGAAGTCGCGGAAAAAATCCACCAGCTGGCCGGCGAACTCGCGCGCCTGCACCGCAACGACCGGCGCCTGCCGGCGCAGGAGCGCGACGGCTTCACCCTGCTGGTCGGCTTCCGTTCCTGGGAATTCGCCGCGTTCACGGCGCTGCGGCGCTGAGGGCGCGGCAACGCGCCCTTGTCGTCATTGCGAGACCGGCGTCGGCTGGTTCGGTGCCGGCATCTGCACCGGCGCCGCATTGTCGGAGCGCGGCGTATCGCGCCCGCCCACGTCGCCCGGCGGCGTGAATTCGGGCGACGTGCCATTCGACGGCTGCGGCCGCTGTTGCGACACCGAGCCCGGCGACATCGGCGGTTCCGGCACGACGGCCTGGTTGGGCATCGCGGCGCTCGCCGGCGCCGGCGTGCCGGCGGGCGTGACGACCGGCTGGGGCATGTTCGGCGGAATGCTCGGCTGCATGATCGGGGCCGATCCCGGCGCCTGCAGCGGCGCCTGCGCCTGGACCGGCGCGGCGCCGGCGCCGCCCGGCGCGGTGCCCGCCCTGGCGTCGGCCGGCAGGTCGACCCGCTTCATGACGCCGCCGTCGGACAGCATCACGTAGCGCGGATGGACTTCGGACAGGGTGACGCCCGGCGCCAGTTCCTTGCCCAGCTTGAGCGCCTTCGGCGGCGCATTGTCGGCGACCAGGATGGCGACGCTGTCGCGCCCGGCGGAGACGATGCCGGTCAGCTGGTAGTTGGCGGCGCTGGCGACGGCCATCTGGCCGCCGAACAGCGTGGCGGCCGCGTCGATCGCCGGGTCCGGCAGCGCCTGCTGCGGCACGGCGGCCAGCGGCCGCTGGGGCGGCCGGTAGAGCTGCAGGACCCAGTAGGCGAGCGAGGCCGCCAGCAGGATCACGCCGAGCAGGCTCAGGAGAATGGGCAAACGCTTGTTCATGGTTTCCTTGTCAGCGCACCAGCTGGTTAATTTCGATGATCGGCATCAGGACCGCCAGCACGATCAGCAGCACGACCAGGCCCATGGCCAGGATCAGCACCGGCT
>DAMAFT010000782.1:0-2347 GCA_031995805.1 Massilia sp. | reverse complement strand
GCGGGGCTGCGCCGCCGTAGGTGTCGACGATGATCTTGCGGCCGGTCAGGCCGCAGTCGCCCTGCGGGCCGCCGATGACGAAGCGGCCGGTCGGGTTGACCAGGTAGCGGGTGTCCTGCAGCCATTCCTTGGGCAGCACCGGCTTGATGATCTCCTCGATGACGGCTTCCTCGATCTGGCTGTGCGACACGTCGGGCGCGTGCTGGGTGGAGAGCACGACGGTGTTCACCGACACCGGACGGCCGTTGACGTAGCGCAGGGTGACCTGGGACTTGGCGTCCGGACGCAGCCAGGGCAGGCGGCCGTCCTTGCGCAGCTGCGACTGGCGTTCGACCAGGCGGTGCGCGTAGTAGATGGCGGCCGGCATCAGTTCCGGCGTCTCGTCGCAGGCGTAGCCGAACATCAGGCCCTGGTCGCCGGCGCCCTGGTCGAGGTCGAGGCCCGCACCTTCGTCGACGCCCTGGGCGATGTCCGGCGACTGCCTGTCGTAGCAGACCATGACGGCGCAGCCTTTATAGTCGATGCCGAAATCGGTGTTGTCGTAACCGATGCGCTTGATGGTATTCCGCGCAACTTGAATATAATCGACGTTGGCGTGCGTTGTGATCTCACCGGCCAGCACCACCAGGCCCGTGTTGCACAGGGTTTCGGCGGCCACGCGGGCGCGCGGATCCTGTTCCAGGATGGCGTCGAGGATGGCGTCGGAAATCTGGTCGGCGACCTTGTCCGGATGGCCTTCCGAAACGGACTCGGAAGTGAAGAGGAAGTCGTTGGAAGACATTGAAGCTCCTGATACTGTTGAAAAATAGCCGCAGCATCAAAGGCCTGCGACGCTTTAGCGATATTTATATTCCGCTTCGCAAGTTGTCATTAACTCCGCGGATACTGCGCAAAGTGGTATTTTACGCTCCTTAAAAAATTTTGGCACAGCAAGTCATCACTCCTCTACCCTGAATCAATAATGCTCGTCCTTTTGTTCCGTTTCCTGTCGACGTTCCCGCTGCCTGTGCTACACGCGCTGGGCGCTGCGCTCGGCTGGCTGGTCTATCTCGCCTCGCCTTCCTACCGCCGGCGCCTGCGCGAGAATCTTGCCCGGGCCGGCTATCAACACCGGTTGCGCGAAGCCATCGCCGAATCCGGCAAGGCCATCGTCGAACTGCCCTTCGTATGGTGCGCCGACCAGGCGCGCGTCACCCGCCACGTCACGATGGAAAACTGGGAACTGGTGCAGCGCCAGCTCGACAGCGGGAAGGGCATTGTGTTCCTGACGCCACACCTGGGCTGCTTCGAGCTGACCGCGCAGCAAGTCTCGCTGCGCGTCGAGCTGACCGTCATGTACCGCCCGCCGCGCCAGAGCGCCCTGAAGCCGCTGGTCGAAGGCGCGCGCGCGCGCCAGCACATGCACCTGGCGCCGGCCAACCTGTCCGGCGTGCGCATGCTGGTCAAGGCGCTCAAGGGCGGCCAGCCGGTCGGCGTCCTGCCCGACCAGGTGCCGCAGGAAGGCGAAGGCGTGTGGGCGCCCTTCTTCGGCCGCGACGCCTACACGATGACGCTGCCGGCCAAGCTGGCCCAGCTCGGCCGCGCCGACATCCTGCTGGTGTACGCCGAGCGCCTGCCGCGCGGCCGCGGCTACGCGATCCGCTTCGTGCCGTTCGACGGCGAACTGGGCGGCACCCAGGCGGAGCAGGCGGCCAGCATCAACCGCGCGATGGAAAAGTTGATCGCACTTTGTCCCGCCCAGTATTTCTGGAGTTACAACCGCTACAAGCGCCCGCAGGGCGTTGACGCACCGCACGCCGAGACCGTTGCATGAGATTCCTGATCGCCCTGCTGTGGCTGCTGCACTGGCTGCCACTCCCCCTCCTCGGCCGTATCGGCACCGCCGTCGGCAGCCTGATGTACTACGCCATCCCCAAGCGCCGCAAGATCGCGTTGACCAACCTGCGCCTGTGCATGCCGGAATTGCCGGAAGCCGAGCGCATCGCCATCGCCAAGCGCCATTTCCAGGGTTATTCGCGCAGCATCCTGGAACGCTCGCTGATCTGGTGGGCGCCGATCCCGCGCCTGCGCCGCCTGATCCATGTCGAACCAGGCGTGCCCCAGGCCGAGATGGAGAGCGGCCCGACCATCCTGCTGTGCCCGCATTTCGTCTGCCTCGACGTGGCCGGCGTGGCTGCGCGCGTGATTCCGGTGGCGACGATCTATTCGCCGCAAAAGAACAAGGCCTTCGACGACCTGCTGCGCTACGGCCGCGAACGCTTCGGCCCGGTGCGCCTGTTCACCCGCGACGACGGCATCAAGCCGATCCTGCGCGCGCTGCGCGACGGCCTGCCCTACTTCATGCTGC
>DAMAFT010000781.1:0-2355 GCA_031995805.1 Massilia sp. | reverse complement strand
GGGCACCCGGTCGAATACCGCCTTGCGGTCCTTGCCGTGCAGGAGCAGCACGCGCAGGCCGGGAGCGAAGCGCGCCGCCTCGGCCTGCCAGTTGCCCATCAGGCTCGTCGGCGCCACCACCAGCGCCGGCGCGTCGAGGCGGCCCGCCTCCTTCTCGGCCAGCACGTGGGCCAGCGTCTGGATCGTCTTGCCCAGCCCCATGTCGTCGGCCAGGATGCCGCCGAAGCCGTATTCGCGCAGGCACTGCATCCATGCCAGGCCGGTCAGCTGGTAGGGGCGCAGCTGCGCCTGCAGGCCGGCCGGCGCCGCCACATCGCGCATGCCGCCGAAGTCGTGCAGCCGGCGGCCCAGCGCGCGCAGGCGCTCGCCGCCCATCCAGCGCAGTTGCGCCGCCTGTTCCAGCTCGGCCAGGCGGGCGGCGTCGAGGTACGGCAGGCGCAGGGCGTCGCCCAGGCGTTCGCCGAAATACAACTCGCCCAGGGTGGCGAGGATCGGCCTGACGCGTGCGGCCGGCAGCACGACACGCGTGCGGTCCGGCAGTTCCACGACCAGGTCGAGGCCGTCGTCCCATGCCGCCAGCGCGGCGGCGTCGTAGTCGCGCGGCGCGCGGCGGATCATTTCCACCAGCAGCGGCAGCAGCGCGTGGCGCTCGCCGTCGACCACGATGCCGAGTTCGAGCGCGAACCAGGCATTGCCGCCCTCGCCTTCCTCGGCCAGCTCGGCGTACCAGTCGTCCACCTCGGCCACCTGGTAGCGGTAGCCGTCCTCGATCGCGATCTCCCAGCCGGCCTCGCGCAGGCGCGGCAACGCCGTGCGCGAGAACGCCAGCCAGTCCTGCGGCGTCGGCAGTTGCAGCGCCCAGGGGGTGTCGTGCAGCGGCGAACCGCGCGGCGGCGCCGCGAAACCGAGCCGCGCGAGCGTCGCGAAGGCCGCGCGCTCGACCCGCGCGTCGCGCTGGATCAGTTCGACCGTGTCGCCCACCGTGCGCCGCAGCACGGCGGCGTCGACCTCGTCGACGTTGATGCCGTCGTAGTCGAAATCCACCAGCGCGTAGTCGTGCTCGGACCACTTGCCGTACGCGTACTGGCGCTGGCAGTCCAGGACGAGGACCGGCACGGGCACGATATCGTCGCGCTCGCGCGTCTGCAGCGCCGCCGGCAGCGGCAGGACGCCGTCCAGCCCGTGCGCGGCCAGGCCCTCGGCCACCAGCGCGCGCTCGTGCGGTGCGAGGATGGGGGCATCCAGCGTCAGCGCCGCCAGCGTGGCGGGAGGCACGGCCGCGAGATGCGCCGGCAGGGCCAGCGCGCCCAGCAGCACGCCATCGGGTCCCGCTTCCACGTAGCACATCGGTTCGGTCGGCAGGACGGCCTGCAAGCCCGTGCCGCCGCCGCCGAAGCGCCAGCGCAATGCGACCGTGTCCGCATCGTCGTCCAGGGGGTGCCAGCCGAGTTCGCCATCGCGCCGCGGCCCGGGATCGATCCGGTGCAAGACGGCATGCTTGAGACGTTCGAGCGCCGGCACGAAGTGCAGCCGGCCCTGTTCGCACAATTCGGTGAGCAGGCGGAAGCCGAGCGACCCGGACGGGTGGGCGCCGCCGTCCCCGGCCGCGCGCACGGCGGCCACCATCCCTACCAGCGCCTCGTCCGCGCGCGCCAGCCAGGGCGCCGCCAGCAATTGCGCAACATTGTCCTGGAGCGAAACGCCGACCAGCTCCCCGCGCTTGTCGATGCGGGCCTTGCACATGCGCAGGCCCAGCCCGTCGCCGTATTCGTCGGGAACCAGCAGGAAGGCCAGGTGGAAGGCGGGGGCGGCCGCCGGCGCCGCCACGCCGCGCACGGCATCCTTCAAGAGCAGGACATGGCTCAGCCACAGCTGGGTGGCCACCGACAGCGGTGCAGCGGCGCCCGCGGCGGTCTGTTGCACATTGCCGAGCGCGGCCAGCAGCACCGCCGCCACGTGCTTGCAGTTGTACGCCATCGGGCAACTGCAACTGCCTTCGAAGCGCACGCCATTGCGGCCCGGCAGTACCTCGATCGACTGGCGGTAGACGCTGCTGCCGCTGCCCCTGGTTTCGGCAAGGAGCCTGCCGCCCTGCAGGCGCATGCCGAGGACCATGCCCGTGCGGGCATATTCCTGGCCGCGCGCGAAGGTGCGGGCGTCGAACTGCTGTTCGACATCGCGGAAAGTAAATTGCATGGACGACATGGAGTGGCTGGCGGCAAACATCGGGAAGCCGCCATTATCCCCGATCGTCCATCCCGTCATTCAAGCCGGATCATGGTGGTCGGTGCGATGGCCGAGGCCGAGCCCCATGGCCATGCCGCCACCGCCGCCGCCGCCGTCCCCTCCGCCACC
>DAMAFT010000780.1:0-2366 GCA_031995805.1 Massilia sp. | reverse complement strand
GGGACGACGCCGACCTGGCGCTCGGCCTGGCCCGCACCTACCGCTGGGGCGGCCATTCGGCCTGGCCGCTGCCGCTGTCGGTGGCCCAGCACTCGATCGCCGTGATGCTGCTGCGCCGCGCCGCCGAACCGGCGCCGCTGCCGGCCGTGGTCGAGCTGCGCGAACTGCTGCACGACGCCGAGGAAGGCCTGCTCGGCTTCGACGCCGTGTCGCCGATCAAGCCGTTCCTCGGCGACGGTTTCCGGGCGCTCACGCGGCGCCTGGAGCAGGCCGTGTTCCTGCGCTACCGCTTGCCGGCCTGGACGCCGTCCGAGCACGCCCGCCACAAGCGCGCCGACCGCCTGGCCGCCGCCAGCGAAGCCGTGCACGTGGCCGGCTGGTCGGTGCAGGAAGTGCGCACGACCCTGAAGATCCGTTCGGCGGTGCTGGAACGCGATCCGCTGGCCGAGGCCTACGGCTGCCGCCCCTGGGAACCATGGCCGCCGCTGCTGGCCGCCGAGCGCTTCCTGGAAGCGCTCGAAACGCTGTTGCAGCGGATCGACGCGGAAAACGCGGCTTGAGCCAAATCAAATCTTATCGTCTTGCAAATGCTCGATGCCGGCTCAAATAAATGACCTAAAGCATTGATTCGATTCGCTTTATTCCAATATCCACAAGAAATGTGGATAACTATGTGGACAAGCGCCTCTTGACAAGCCAGAAGCGCAGTATTGATGCGGGTTTCAACAAACTGCCCAAGGAACAGGCAAATTATGAACCCTTTAAAATCAAGGACTTACGCCTGCCCGTGTTTTAAGCATGGCGTAATGTGAGGCAAATTCCTACAAAAATCATGCACGGGGGATAACTCACCACAAGTCACGCGCAAACGACGCCTTCTCATCCGTTTTTCGTATCATTTCCACAACTGGCGAGCCCGGTCGCGCACCAGCATGCGCACGCTGTCCGGCATCGGCTTGCGGCTCTGCGGCGTTTCGGCATCCATCCACACGCATTCCTCGAAATGCTTGAGCATGGCCGGCGCGATGAAGCGCGTGCGCTGCGCGTACACGTGGCGGTCGCCCATCTGCGCCTGCTGCTTGACGAAGAAACGGTTCGGCACCACCAGGTGCAAGTGTTCCTTAGCACGGGTCATCGCCACGTACAACAGGCGCCGCTCCTCCTCGATGTCCTCAAGGTTGCCGGTCGCCAGGTCGGACGGGATGCAGCCGTCGACCACGTTCAGCACGTGCACCGCCTTCCACTCCTGCCCCTTGGCCGAGTGGATCGTCGACAGGATCAGGTAGTCCTCGTCGCGCAGCGGCGGGCCGGCGCGGTCGCTGGTCACCTCCGGCGGGTCGAGCGTCAGCTCGGCCAGGAAATTCTCGCGCGAGCCATAGGCGCCGGCCAGCTGCACCAGTTGCTCGAGGTCGGCCATGCGTACCGGGGCGTCGTCGAACAGGCGCTCCAGGTGCGGCAGGTACCAGTCCTTGGCCAGTTCGACGTCGAGCGGCCAGCGCAGGCCGGCCGTGCGCAGCGTCTTGAACAGCGCGGCGAACTGCTGCCACTCGGCCTCGGCGCGCTTCGGCACGGCATACGCCGCCAGCGCGTCGGCCGGGGCGGCCGATTCGGCCACGGCGTCGAGGATGCGCGCGGCGGTGGCCGGGCCGATGCCGGGAATCAGCTGCAGCACGCGGAACCCCGCCACGCGCCCGCCCGGATTCTGGGCGAAGCGCAGCATGCCCAGCATGTCCTTGATGTGCGCCGCCTCGAGGAATTTCAGGCCGCCGAATTTCACGAACGGGATGTTGCGCCGCACCAGCTCCAGCTCCAGCGCCGCGCTGTGGCTGGCGGCGCGGAACAGCACCGCCTGCTGGGTCAGCTTGATGCCGGCCTCGCGCTGCTCCAGCACGCGCCGGCAGACCCAGCGCGCCTGCTCGGCCTCGTCGGGGATCAGGACCAGTTCCGGCTTGGCGCTGGCCTGGCGGTCGGTCCACAGCGTCTTGGCGTGGCGCTCGACGGCCGCGGCGATCACGGCATTGGACGCGTCCAGGATCGGCTGCGTCGAACGGTAGTTGCGGTCGAGCGTGACGACCTCGGCCGGCCGGCTGAACTGTTGCGGGAAGTCGAGGATGTTGCGCACCGTCGCGCCGCGGAAGGAATAGATGGCCTGGGCATCGTCGCCGACCACCATCACGCCGCGCCCGTCCGGCTTCATGCCCTGCAGGATCGCGGCCTGCAGGCGGTTCGTGTCCTGGTACTCGTCGACCAGCACGTGGTCGAACGCCGCGCCCAGTTCCGGGCCGAGTTCGGGGTCGGACGCCATCTCAGACCAGAACAGCAGCAGGTCGTCGTAGTCGAGCACGTTCTGCTCCTGCTTGGCGTCG
>DAMAFT010000779.1:0-2368 GCA_031995805.1 Massilia sp. | reverse complement strand
ATGCGGTTGACGGCCTTCTGGACGTCGGCGTCGAAGTCCTGCACGCCCAGGCTCAGGCGGTTGAAGCCCTGGCGGCGCAGGCTGTGCACGCGTTCTACCGAGACGGTGCGCGGGTCGATCTCGATCGAGTATTCGCCCGCCCCGTCGGGCGCGAAGCGGAAGCAGCGGCGCAGGTGGTCCATCAGCTCGCCCATCTGCTCGTCCGACAGGTAGGTCGGCGTGCCGCCGCCGAAGTGCAGCTGCTCGACGTCGTTCATGCCGGCGAACAGGCGGCCCTGCATCTCGATTTCGCGCTTCAGGTAGGCGAGATAGGTGGCGGCCTTCTCGCGGTTCCTGGTGACGATCTTGTTGCACGCGCAGTAGTAGCAGACCGTGTCGCAGAACGGGATATGCAGGTACAGCGACAGCGGCTTGGCGCTGGCGCGCGTGCGCAGGTCGGCCACGGCGTGCAGGAAGTCGCGGTAGCCGAACGATTCCGTGAACCGGTCGGCGGTCGGGTACGACGTATAGCGCGGCCCCGAGCGGCTCAGGCGCGTGATCAGGTCGGCATCGAACTCGACGGCGGGAAGCGCGGGCTGGAGCGCGTGGACCGCAGGGCGGGTGCTTGCAGAAACAATATCGAACAGCTTCATCGAAAACTCCTGGCCTACCGCGTCACAAATGTCACGCGGAAATCTTATAGGCTGAGTTTATTGATCAGGATTAGCCAAATCTTTGACATGCATCAAAAATGGCCAAGCCAAAGCTATTCTTGGCGGATCATGCGACACGCGTGTGCCGGTCGAGTTTAAAAACCGACAACGCTTGCGACAGATGGCTTGCCTGTTCGGCAACGCTTGCCGAGGCCGCCGCCGATTCCTCGACCATCGCGGCGTTCTGACGCGTGATGCCATCCAGCTGCGCCACGGCGGCATTCACCTGGGCGATGCCATGGCCCTGCTCGCGCGAGGATGCAGTAATGCCGTGCATGATCGCGGCGGCGTCCCGCACCGAGGCGACCACCTCGCGCATCGTGTCGCCGGCGGTGCCGACCAGTTCGTTGCCCTGGCCGACCTTGTCGACCGAGTCCTCGATCAGCGCCTTGATTTCCTTCGCCGCGCCGGCCGAGCGCTGGGCCAGCGAGCGCACTTCTCCCGCCACCACAGCGAAGCCGCGGCCCTGCTCGCCGGCGCGGGCCGCTTCCACCGCCGCGTTCAGCGCCAGGATATTGGTCTGGAAGGCGATGCCGTCGATCAGGCCGATGATGTCGACGATGCGCGTGGCCGAATGGCTGATCTGGCCCATGGTCGAGCCGACCGCACGCACCGCGTCGCCGCCGCGGCCGGCCACGCTGGAGGCGGCGTCGACCAGGCCGTCGGCGCGCACCGCGCTGTCGGTATTGCTGCCGGCCGCGGCGGCGATCTGGGCCAGGCTGGCGGCGGTCTGCTCCAGGCTCGCGGCCTGGGCTTCGGTACGGCGCGCCAGGTCGAGGTTGCCGCTGGCGATGTCGCGCGTGGCCGACTCGATCGAGGCGACGTTGGCGCGCACGTCGCCCACGATCGCCGTCAGGTTGATGTTCAGCTGGCGCAGCGCCAGCAGCAGGCGTCCCATCTCGTCGTCGCGGCCGCACTCCGGCAACTGCGACAGGTCGCCGCCGGCCAGCGCGAACACGGCCGCGCGCGCGTCGTGCAGCGGCGCCACGATGGAACGCTGCAGCTCGGCCCAGGCCAGCAGCGTCAGGCCGGCGCCGAGCAGCGACAGCGTGCGCCACGCCAGGCCGTCGACCGCCGCCGCCAGCACCGCCAGCAGCAGCGCCTGGCCGCCCAGCATCAGGCCCAGGCGCCGGCCCAGCGGCAGGTTGCGCAGGCCCGCCAGGCGCGCCCATGGACCGGTGCGCACCACGGCGCCGCGCCGGATCGCCAGGCCGGCCGCGTCGTTGGCGGCGAAGCGGCGGTAGGCCTGCCCGGCCGCGTCGACCTGTTCGCGCGTCGGCCGGGTACGTACCGACATGTAGCCGACGGTGCGCCCGCCCTCCTTGACCGGCACCACGTTCGCCACGACCCAGTAGAAATCGCCGTTCTTGCGACGATTTTTCACCAGCCCGGTCCACGGTTCGCCGGCCTCGAGCGTTTTCCACATGTCCGCGAATGCCTCGGGTGGCATGTCCGGATGGCGCACGACGTTGTGCGCCTTGCCGAGCAGTTCGTCCTGCGCAAAGCCGCTGACTTCCATGAAGGCCGGGTTGACATACGTGATGCGTCCCTTCGTATCGGTCTTCGACACGAGCGACTGGCCGTCCTTCAATTGGTACTCGATACCGGTCACCGGCAGGTTGTTGCGCACGACAGCTCCTTTTTATTTCCCTATGGCAACCACAAGTGTAAAGAAA
>DAMAFT010000778.1:0-2385 GCA_031995805.1 Massilia sp. | reverse complement strand
CCAGGATCTACGCGGAAGTCGTCGGCTTCGGCATGAGTGCCGACGCCAACCACATCACGGCCCCGCTCGAGGACGGCAGCGGCGCGTCGCGCTGCATGGTCACGGCCATGCGCTACGCCGGCATCAACCCCGACCAGGTGCAGTACGTGAATGCGCACGGCACCTCGACCCCGGTGGGCGACGTGGCGGAAGTCAAGGGCATCAAGCGCACCTTCGGCGACCACGCGCAGCGCATCGTCGTCAACTCGACCAAGTCGATGACCGGCCACCTGCTGGGCGGCGCGGGCGGCCTGGAGTCGGTGTTCACCGTGCTGGCGATCCACAACCAGGTCTCGCCGCCGACGATCAACATCTTCAACCAGGATCCGGAATGCGACCTGGACTTCTGCGCCAACACGGCGCGCGAGATGAAGATCGACTACGCGGTCAAGAACTCGTTCGGCTTCGGCGGTACCAACGGTACGCTGGTGTTCGCGAAAATCTGAGTTCCTGCAATCTAGCTTGAACTAAAAAGCGCCCATTCCTGTCAAAGGAATGGGCGTTTGTCTTTCATGGCCCGACGGCCCCAGCCGTCGCCGCCGTCGGGCGCCGCCCGGCCGTATCCGCAGCCATATCCGCGGCCCTATTCCTGTCCTCGTGACCCGAACCCCCATGTCGATCGCCGTGTCCGCGCTCGTCAGGCCGTCGCGCATCCAGCGTTTCCTGGTGCTCGCGGCCGGACTCGCCCAGCTTGCGGCGGCGGGCGCCACGGCCCTGGCCGGGCCCGCCGCCTGCCGCGCCGCGCCGTTGCCGGCCCTCGCGCTGGCGCTCGCCGGGGCAGCCCTGCTGGCGCAGGCGGCGGGTCGTCCAAAGATGCACCGGATTGATATTTCTGGAACCGGCGAACTACGCGTGACGGTACAACAAGGGGGATGCGCACCGGCGTCCGGCGCGCCCGCGCCAGCCATCCTGCTGCCCGGTTCGGTCGTGTGGCCGGTGCTGATGCTGCTGCGTTGCCGCCTGTCCGCGGCCGGCGGCGGGTCCGCGGCGCGGGCGCGGACGCAGGTCGTGCAGGTATGGCGCGACGGCGTCGATGCCGCCACCTGGCGCGCGCTCGCGGTCGCGCTGGCCGTGGCCGGGCAACGCGCGGGCGCGGCCGACGAGACGGACGAAGACCGGGTAACGCAACGATGAATCCACTGCAGCGGGCCAGCTCCTGACAACGAGCGCGCATGCTGTCGCAGCCAACGGGACATGTTCAGTGACAACCGAACGCGAGTGTGATCAACTGCTGGTCGAGCGCGTCCAGGCTGGCGACCAGAAGGCGTTCGACCTGCTGGTGGCGAAATACCAGCGTCGCCTGATGCGGCTGGTGTCGCGCCTCGTGCACGATCCGGCCGAGGCCGAAGACGTCGTGCAGGAAACCTTCATCAAGGCCTACCGCGCGCTGCGCCACTTCCGCGGCGATTCCGCGTTCTACACGTGGCTGTATCGCATCGGCATCAATACGGCAAAGAATTTTCTCGTGACGCAGGGCCGGCGGGCGCCCACGTCCACCGAAACCGATGCGGAACGCGCGGAAGGATTTGACGATGCCGACAGTCTGCGCGACATTAATACACCCGAGTCCGTTTTGGCCAGCAAGCAGATTGCGTACACGGTCAACGCGGCGATGGAAGCGTTGCCGCTGGAATTGCGCACGGCAATTGTCTTGCGCGAAATCGAAGGATTGAGCTACGAAGAAATCTCCGATGTGATGGCGTGTCCAATCGGTACGGTGCGAAGCAGGATTTTCCGGGCGCGCGAAGTCATTGCCGAGAAATTGCGACCCCTGCTCGATATCTCGGCCGACAAGCGTCGGTAGGCGACGGCCGCCCGACATTGCAGACAAGGATCACGGACCGACGTGATGGAACCGATGGACACGAACAAGAAAAACCGCGAACTCATCTCCGCCCTGATGGACGGCGCGCTGCCCGAGGGCGACGTCGAGCTGGCCCTGGCGGCGCTGGGCACGCCGGCCGGCGAGCAGGCCTGGGCCACCTGGCACCGCATCGGCGACGTCCTGCGCGCGGGCGGTGCGCCCGATCCGTCGCCGGACTTCGGCGCGCGCCTGAAGGTCCAGCTGGCCACCGAGCCGCTGCCGCTGCGGCGCGCCGGCGCCGAGGCGGCGCATCCGGTGGCGGGATCGACCGCGGCCGCGACGGCCGAGCCGCGCTAGGAGTCCGCCTGGCTGACAAACGGGCGCAGATTCAAGTTTTCACGCTGGTCCGGCAACCCGAACACGTCGTTCCCGCGCAGGCGGGAACCCAAGTTGCAGGCAGCGCGATAAGGCGTGCAGATCGGACCCGCCTGCGCGGGGGGCATTTCCGGCAATGCCGGGAATGACAGTCTCGAGATAGCGTA
>DAMAFT010000777.1:0-2391 GCA_031995805.1 Massilia sp. | reverse complement strand
GTGGACCGAGGCGATCGAGCGCGACTACAGCCATCCCTGCATCATCGTGTGGGTGCCCTTCAACGAATCCTGGGGCGTGCCGAACCTGACGCTGACCCAGGCCCACCGCAACGCGGTCGAGGCGCTGTACCACCTGACGCGTACCCTCGACGCGACCCGCCCGGTGATCGGCAACGACGGCTGGGAAGCGTCGGCCACCGATATCCTGGGCATCCACGACTACGACGGCGACCCCGAAAAGATCAAGGCGCGCTACGAGGTCAGCGACCCCGTGCGCACCCTGTTCGACCAGCGCCGTCCGGGCGGCCGCATCCTGACGCTGGACGGTTTCCCGCACCGCGGCCAGCCCATCGTGCTGACCGAATTCGGCGGCATCGCGTTCGATCCGAACGCGGTCCCCGAGGACGGCACCTGGGGCTATACCCGTGCCCACACGGCCGAGAGCTATCACGCGCTGTACGAACGGCTGCTGAAGGTGGTCAACGAGACCTTCATGTTCAGCGGCTTCTGCTACACCCAGTTCGCCGACACGTTCCAGGAAGCCAACGGCCTGCTGAACGCCGACCGCACGCCGAAGCTGCCGCTGGAGGTGATCAGCGCGGCCACGCGCAACGTCCCGCTCGCCGTCCGCAAGGGCGTGGAACCAGAAGGAGACGAAGGGCCAGGAACGGCCTGACAAGCGCCCCGACGGGACCTCGAAGACCGTCGCGGGCGGACCGTCCGGCGCGACGCCGGACGGGATCGCGGTCCGGCGCGCCAGGCAGTGCGGTACGCCACTGCGCCGGCAGGCGCCGCGCGTCCGTCGCCTTGCGCCCCGCGCCACGCGCCGCGGGCGGCGTGGGAACGCGGAGGAGACATCGGCGTGCCACGGCCCGGCAGCAAGGCCGGCCGCGCCACCGCAACGTATTTTCGATCAATCGACCGCCCGCAACGGGCGAACAAGGAGTCATCATGCCTACCATCGTCGTTTTCAGCCACCTGCGCTGGGATTTCGTGTTCCAGCGGCCGCAGCATCTGCTGTCGCGCCTGGCGCAGCACTATCCGGTCCTGTTCGTCGAGGAACCGGAATACGATGGCGGCGCCCCGTTCATGCACCGGACCCATCCCGCACCGAACGTGACCGTGTGCCGCGCGCACACGCCGATCCAGGCCCCCGGTTTCCACGACGAGCAGCTGCGCCTGCTGCAGCCCATGGTCGCGCAACTGGCACCGCCAGGAGAGGACGTCATCGCCTGGTTCTACACGCCGATGGCGCTGCCGCTGTTGCAGGCGCTGCAGCCGAAACTGGTCGTGTACGACTGCATGGACGAGCTGGCGTCGTTCAGAAATCCACCCAAGCAATTGCTGCAGCGCGAGAGCGCACTGCTGAACATCGCCGACCTGGTGTTTGCCGGGGGCCCCAGCCTGTACGAGGCAAAGAAGCACCGCCACCCGAACGTCCACTGCTTTCCGAGCAGCGTCGACGTCCAGCATTTCCGCCAGGCGCTCGACCGCGCCCGCAGCCATCCGCAGCAGGAACACATCCCGCATCCGCGCCTGGGTTTCTATGGCGTGCTGGACGAGCGCTTCGATCCGGAACTGGTCGACCGGGTCGCCGCGGCGCGCCCGGACTGGCAGATCGTGCTGGCCGGCCCCGTGGTCAAGATCGAGCAGGAGCGCCTGCCGCGCCGGCCGAACATCCATTACCTGGGCCAGCAGCCCTACGAGGCGCTGCCCGACCTGCTGGCCGGCTGGGACGTCTGCCTGATGCCGTTCGCGATCAACGAGGCGACGAAGTTCATCAGCCCGACCAAGGTGCTCGAATACATGGCGGCCCAGTTGCCGATCGTCGGCACGCCGATCGCCGACGTGGCGAACCCGTACGGCCACGTGGTGGCCATTGCCGGCGACGCCGCGGCATTCACCGCCGCCTGCGATGCCGCCCTGGCGCAGACGCCGGCGCAGCGCGCGCAAATGGCCGGGGCGATGCAGGCGATCGTCGCCGCCACCTCGTGGAACAATACGGCGGCGCGCATGCGCGAACTCATCGATGCGGCGCCAGCGCATGCGGAACGGCGCGCGGCGGCGCGCGCTGCGGGCAAGGATGCGAACACGGAAGCGGCAGGCGCGATCGCGATCGACAGCGCCACGGCGCCGCGTGCCGGCGTGAAAGTCAATCCGCTGCGCACGCACGATGCGCATGCGAATGCAGGGACCGGAACCGGGATCGGAACTGGCACCGGAAACGGGACGAGAACCGGAAACGGGACTGGAACCGGGACCGGGACCGGCGCCCTGGGCGGCGCCGGGAAGACGGTCTCGACGGGCAACGGGGCGGCGGCGCGTTCGGCCAAGCTAGGTTGAGCCCGCGGTGCGGCGGCGGATGGCCGCCGCGCGCGCTGCCTGCCCGGC
>DAMAFT010000776.1:0-2393 GCA_031995805.1 Massilia sp. | reverse complement strand
CGAAAAAGAATTCGACGACCTCGACAACTTCCTGCTGTCCGAGCGCTGCCCCGAAGGCACGATGACGCTGGACACGCTGCACGGCTACCTGACCGCCATCGCGATCGGCCCGCAGACCATCATGCCGGCCGAATGGCTGCCGCGCGTGTGGGGCGAGGACGGCACCGCCGCGCCCAAGTGGAAGAACGCCAGGGAAGAAGAACGCATCGTCAACCTGGTCATGCGCTTCATGAACGAGGTGCTGATCACCTTCGAGGTCGCGCCCAAGGAATTCGAGCCGCTGTACGTCGAGCACGAGGTCGACGGCGAGACCCTGATCGACGCCGAGGCCTGGTGCTGGGGCTTCTGGGAAGGCATGGAACTGCGTCCCGGCGCCTGGGACGAGATCTGGGACTCCGAAGCCGGCCCGCTGATGCGCCCGCTGTACCTGCTGGGCGCCGACGAGATCGAGGAAAGCGAGCTGCCGGAAGTCGAAGACCCGCGCAAGGCCCACCAGCTGGCGCTGGACATCGAAGCCAACCTGCCTGGCATCCACCGCTTCTGGCTGCCGCGCCGCAAGGCCGCCGTCGACACCGTCCGCCACGACACCCCGAAGGTCGGCCGCAACGACGACTGCCCCTGCGGCAGCGGCAAGAAATACAAGAAGTGCTGCGGCGCCGAAGCTTGACCACCCTCAAACCGGGGTCAGAGCCGGGGTCAGAGCCCGGTTTTTGGCAATAGCTCCGGGGGCATTTCTAAAAATTTTACTCCGACCCCGGCTCTGACCCCGGTTTGATGTGGCTCAGGCGACTTGCGCCAGGCGGCTTTCGTACAGGGCGGCCAGCAGGTCGGACTGGCTGACGATGCCGGCGAATGCGCCGTCGGCGTCGATTACCGGCACGTGGTGCAGCCCGCCGTTGCTCATCAGGGGCACCAGGCGGGCGATCGGGTCGGCGGCAGCCACGCTCGTCACCTGCTTCTGCATCACCTCCGCCACCAGCGCGGGACGGTCGGCGCGCACGCCCAGCAGGTGACCCAGCAGCGCGCGCAGGCGTTCGACCAGGGTCTGGTAGTCGTCCAGGCCGACGTGGTGCAGGAAATCGTCCTGGCCGACCATGCCGGCCACGCGGCGCCCCTCGTCCAGCACCGGCAGCGCATGCAGGCGGTGCCCGCGCAGCAGGCGCCAGGCGGCCGGCAGCGGCGTCGACGGGGTCACCGTCACCGCATCCTTCGACATGATGGCCGCGCACGTCACCGTGCCGAAGCGGCGCTCGTAGGCGCGCATCTCGGTTTCCAGCAGGATGCCCTCGAGGTCGTCGCGGCTGACGTCCAGCACCTGGCCGTAGTGCGCCAGCGCGGCGTCCAGGTCTTCCTTGCTGAAGCCCAGGCGCGCGGTCGGCGCCGGATCCGCCGTGGCGTGCACGTTGCGCAGCGGCGACTGCTGGCCGTGCGGGTAGCGGCGCCCGGTCAGGTTGTTGAAGACCAGCGCCACCAGCACGATCAGCGCCGAATTCAATCCCACCGGCAGCAGCGCGAAGGTGAAGCCCGCCGCCTGCACGGCCGGCCCGCCCAGCACCGCCGTCAGCGCCACCGCGCCGCTGGGCGGATGCAGGCAGCGCAGCAGGAACATCACGAAGATCGCGCAGGCCCCCGCCAGCGGCGCCGCCAGCATCGGATCGTGCACGATGCGCGCGCAGGCCACGCCGACCAGGGCCGAGATGGTGTTGCCGCCGATGACCGACCACGGCTGCGCGAGCGGACTGGCCGGCACGCAGAACAGCAGCACGGCCGAGGCGCCCATCGGCGCGACCAGCGCCAGCGGCACGCTGCCCGCATGGGCCGCCGCCATCTCGCTCAGGATGTACGTCACGAACAGCCCCACCATCGCGCCCGCCACCGCGCGCAGCCGCTCGGTGCGGGACGCCGTGCTCGCCTGCGGCAAGAAGGACCGCATCCACTCCATACCGTTGTCCAGGATCATCGTGTTCGACAGGCGCATGGCCTCTTTATATATCGGGCTGGCAATTATATCATCTTGTGATATATTGCCGGCCTCCGCGCTGCAGGAATCATCATGTCGTCTCCGCTGTCCAAGTCCGATTTCGCCGCCCTGTCGGAATTCCGCTACCAGATGCGCCGCTACGAAGCCTTTTCCGAAAGCGCCGTGCAGGCCGCCGGCATCACGCCGCTGCAATACCTGCTGCTGCTGCACATCAAGGGCTTTCCCGGCCGCGAATGGGTCAGCGTCGGCGAGCTGGCCGAGCGCCTGCAGGCGAAGCCGCACGGCGTCGTCGCGCTGGTGACGCGCTGCGAGGCCGGCGGCCTGGTCGAGCGCCGCGCCAACGTCGAGGACCGGCGCCGGGTCGAGGTGCACCTGCTGCCGGCCGGCGAAGCGATCCTCGTGCGCCTGGCCG
>DAMAFT010000775.1:0-2401 GCA_031995805.1 Massilia sp. | reverse complement strand
CACCGAGGAGCAGGCGGCCGGCTTCGGCACCTTCGACGTGCTGGACCCGACCAAGCTGGTGCCGGAGGAACTGGTGCCGGTGCAGCCGGTCGGCAAGCTGGTGCTGGACCGCAATCCGGACAACTTCTTCGCCGAGACCGAGCAGGTGGCGTTCTGCGCCGCCCACGTCGTGCCCGGCATCGACTTCTCCAACGACCCGCTGCTGCAGGGACGCATCCATTCCTACATCGACACGCAGCTGACGCGCCTGGGCGGCCCGAACTTCCACGAGATCCCGATCAATGCGCCGCTGGCCCAGGTCCACAACAACCAGCGCGACGGCATGCACCGCCAGGCCCTCCACCGCGGCCGCGTCGCCTACGAGCCGAATTCGCTGGCCGGCGGCTGCCCGTTCCAGGCCGGCGCGCGCGGCTTTTCCAGTTTTCCCCAGCCGGTCGAAGGCAGCAAGGTGCGCGGCAAGCCGGAGCTGTTCGCCGAACACTACGGCCAGGCGCGCCTGTTCTGGATCAGCCAGTCGCCGGTCGAGCAGCAGCACATCGCCGCCGCGTTCCGCTTCGAGCTGACCCGGGTGCAGGTGCCGGCGATCCGGGCGCGCATCGTCGCCGGCCTGGTGAACGTCGACACGGGCCTGGCCCAGGCGGTGGCCGACGGCCTCGGGATGCCGCTGCCGGCGCCGCTGCCGCGCCCAGGCAGCCTGCCGATCCCGGACTATCCGCCGTCGCCGTCGCTGTCGCTGCTGTACCGGCCGGGCCGCGCCGGCATCCGCACGCGCCGGGTGGCGATCCTGGGCGCGGCCGGGGTCGACGCCGCCAGCGCCCGCCGGATCTACGCCGCGCTGCTGGAGGGCGGCGCGCAGCCGCGCCTCATCGGCCGGGGCCTGGGCGAACTGCCGGCGTCCGCGGGCGCGCCGCTGGCGGTCGAGGTGACGTTCGAGACCACGCCCTCGGTCCTGTACGACGCCGCGGTGGTGGCGCCGGGCGACGCGTCGGCGGCGGCGCTGCTGCGGGAGGTCGGCGCGCTCGACTTCCTGCGCGAGCAGTACCGCCACGACAAGCCGCTGCTGGCGCTCGGCGCCGGCCGCGGCGTGGTCGAAGCGGCCGGCATCCCGCCCACGCTGCCTGGCGGGCAGGCCGACCCCGGCGTGGTCCTGGCGGAGACGGCCGACCTGGAGGCGGCGCTGGCGGCCTTCGTGGCGGTGCTCGGGCGGCACCGGGTGTACGCGCGCGAAGCGGGTCCGGCGTAGCCCGGCAAGGGCGGGGCGGCGCTTCGACTGTGACATTTCCGGACAATGCGGTACGAAAAATGCCGGGCTTGTCATTCTCCGGTCATCCGCGGGTGGAATCATGCGTGCACTTTTGCCAACCGGAGTCCCGCATGTTCCGTCTCGCCCGTTCCACCATGCCCGCCGCTTGCGCCGCTACCCGCGCCGCTACCCACGCCGCCGGCGCGCTCGTCCTGGCCCTGCTGTCCGCCTGCAGCAGCAGCGACGATGCGCCCACGCCCGTCCAGGCCACACCCGAGCCGGCCACGCCGCCGGTCTCGGTCGCGACCACCAGCGTCGCCTTCATGACGGACGTCCACTTCGAGAACGTGTACGGCGACTTCAAGAGCAGCCAGTTCGCCGGCATCCCGACCAAGGACGGCCGCAACGCCACGATCCGCACGATGTACGCCCAGCTGACGTCGACGCGCCTGTTCAACGAAAACTATTTCGCCTTCCGCGCCGCGCTGGACGATGCGTTTGCCAGGGGCATCCGCCACGTGGCGCTGCCCGGCGACTATTCCGACGACGCCCAGCCGATCAATATCGACGGCATCGCCGACATCCTGAAGGAATACCAGGCCAAGGGCATGCGCTTCTTCATCGCGCCCGGCAACCACGATCCGAACGAGCCGTACGACGACATGGAAGCGGGCAAGAGCGACTTCCTCACCAGGGACGGCAAGGAACAGAAGGTCTATGCCAGCGCCAACGCGGCCTGCAAGTCCAAGGACCCCACGGTCGTCTGCACCGACCAGCTGATGGAGCAGGGCTACGAGAAACTGGTGGCCAGGCTGGGCGACTACGGCTTCCTGCCGAACAAGGCGGACGTGCTGTGGGAAACGCCGTTCAGCAAGTACACCGGCGGCAAGTACGGCTACGACGAGGCGGCCGCGCAGTCGGCCATGAAACACCGCATGTACGAGATCTGCGCGGAAGGCGAGGGCGGCGCCTACAAGGCGGCCAGCGAGGCGAAGCTGGGCAAGTCCTACACCCGCTGCGCGCAGATGTTCGACGCCAGCTACCTGGTCGAGCCGGTCAAGGGCCTGTGGCTGCTGGCCATCGACGCCAACGTCTACGTGCCGAACGCGAACTTCGATCCGGCCAATCCGCAGAACTTCAAGGGCTACGAAGGCGCCG
>DAMAFT010000774.1:0-2411 GCA_031995805.1 Massilia sp. | reverse complement strand
CCAGCAGGCCGGCGATGGTCAGCGCGCGCCGCTCGAAGTCGGCCTGCTGCGCATTCGACGCCCGTTCCAGCATGGCCGGCAGCTCGCCGGTGATCTCGCCGGCGCGGATCATGTGCACCAGCATCGGCGGGAACAGCTTCTGCGCCGACAGCGCGCGCGCCAGGCTGACGCCCTCGCGCACGCTGCCCGTCGCATCCTCGACCAGTTCCTTCATGGCCACGTTCGACAGCGTGTCGCGGCTGGTTTCCAGCGCGCGCAGGATCGGCACGCCCGAACCGGTGGTGATGGCCAGCGTGCTGGCGAAGCGCGTGGTGTTGAGGCTGCGCTCGAACTTGCCGTACACGGGCGCCGTCAGCAGCCAGGCATGCCAGCGCCGCTTGAGCACCGGGTTCTGCAGCGCCCGGCGCCACGCGAACCAGGCCGCGACGACGATCAATGCGACATAGATCCCGTAGGCGCGCGTAAAGTTCGACACGCCCAGCATCATGATGGTGAGGAAGGGCAGTTTCTGCTTGGTGTTGGCGAACACCGAGACGATCTGCGGCACCACGTAGGTGAGCAGGAAGATCACGATCGCGAACGCGACCACGGTGACGATGGCGGGATAGGTGAACGCCAGGCGCACCCGCTGCACCAGCGCGTTGCGGCGCTCGATGTAGTCGGCCAGGCGCGACAGCACGCGCGCGAGCTGGCCGATCTGTTCGCCCGACGACACCAGCGCGCGGTAGATCTCGGCGAAGTCGCGCGGGTGGCGCGCCAGCGCGCTGGAGAACGAGGCGCCGCCCATCACTTCGGAACGGATCGAGGCGACCAGGTCGCGCACGTAGGCGCGCTCGGCCTGCTCCAGCAGCGCCGTGAACGCCTGTTCCAGCGGCAGGCCCGCTTCCAGCAGGCTGGCCAGCTGGCGCGTGAACAGGGCCAGCTCGACCTGCGACAGGCGCTCGCCGAAGCTGCGCGCGCGCGCCGCGCCGCTTTCGTCGACCTGGGCCGCGATGGCCTCGACGCTCAGCGGCGTCAGGCCCTGCAGGCGCAGGTCGGCGCGCGCCGCGCGCGGGCTGTCGGCATTCAGCACGCCCTTGCGGGTGATGCCGCCGGTGTCGACGGCTTCGTAGCGGAAGGCTGGCATCGGTCAGTCCGCCTTTGCCACGCGCAGCAGTTCGGCCTCGGTGGTGACGCCGGTCTGCACCCAGCGCTCGCCGTCCTGGTACATCGTGCGCATGCCGGATTCCAGCGCCGCATCGCGGATTTCCGCTTCCGACACCTGGTTGTGGATCTGCGCGCGGATGCGCTCGTTGGTTTCCAGCAGCTCGTAGACGCCGACACGGCCCTGGTAGCCCGTGTGGCCGCAGCGGTCGCAGCCGACCGCCACCCACTGGCCCGGCCCTTCCTGGCGCTTGCAGTGCGGGCACAGCTTGCGCACCAGGCGCTGCGCCATCACGCCCAGCAGCGAGGACGACAGCAGGAACGGCTCGATGCCCATGTCGAGCAGGCGCGTGACGGCCGAGGCGGCGTCGTTGGTGTGCAGCGTGGCCAGCACCAGGTGGCCCGTCAGCGACGCCTGCACGGCGATCTGCGCCGTTTCGAGGTCGCGGATCTCGCCGATCATGATCACGTCCGGGTCCTGGCGCAGGATCGCGCGCAGCGCCTTGGCGAAGGTCATGTCGATGCGGGCGTTGACCTGGGTCTGGCCGATGCCCGGCAGGTCGTACTCGATCGGGTCTTCCACCGTCATCACGTTGGTGGTGGTGGCGTTCAGGCGCGACAGCGCCGCGTACAGCGTGGTGGTCTTGCCCGAGCCGGTCGGCCCCGTGACCAGCACGATGCCGTGCGGCTGGTTGATCAGCTTGTCGAACTGCGGCAGCAGGTCGGCGCCCATGCCCAGGTGCGACAGGTCGAGGCGGCCCGCTTCCTTGTCCAGCAAGCGCAGCACGGCGCGTTCGCCGTGGCCGGTGGGCAGGGTGGAGACGCGCACGTCGACCGGCTTGCCGCCGATGCGCAGCGTGATGCGGCCGTCCTGCGGCAGGCGCTTCTCGGCGATGTCGAGCGCCGACATGATCTTGATGCGCGAGATCAGCGAAGCGTGGATGGCCTTGCGCGGGCGCACGATGTCGCGCAGCGCGCCGTCGATGCGGAAGCGCACGACCGAGGTCTGTTCGAACGGCTCGATGTGGATGTCGGAGGCGCCCTCGCGCAGCGATTGCGTCAGCAGCGCATTGATCATGCGGATGACGGGCGCGTCGTCGGACGATTCCAGCAGGTCCTCGATGGCGGGCACGTCCTGCAGCAGCTTGGTGAGGTCGAGGTCGGCGTCGAACTCGTCCGCGACCTGCGAGGCGTCGCCGCCGGCCGACTGGTAGGCGGCGGCGATGGCCGCTTCCAGCTCGGCGCGCTCCATGCGGCGCAGGCTGACG
>DAMAFT010000773.1:0-2418 GCA_031995805.1 Massilia sp. | reverse complement strand
TTGCGTCACGCCGGATGACGGTCCGGGCCGCTTGGCCCGGATCACCGCCTCTCACGTCCCGCATGTCCCCAGGGCCGCCGCAATGAAGAGCACACACGCGATGGCGGCAGCGCTGACCGCGGCATAGGCGATGGCGGCGCGCGTTTGCCGCCGTCCGATGTGAAATACGAATGCAGCGTGACCATGGGCAGCTGGAAGGAGACGCATATCGGTACCTGTCGAAGTCGTTTGTCGAGGAAAGGCGGGCCCGGAGCCCGCCACGTTCCGTTCAGTGTTGCGCAGGTTTGGTCCATTCGTTGCCGGCCATGAATTCGTCCAACGGTGTGTCGACCAGGTGATTCGTGTAGTTGCTCATCACCTTGGTGGCCACGCCCAGCACGACCTCCAGCACGTTGCGACGGGTGTAGCCGGCGGCCAGGAAGGCATCCACGTCGGCTTCCGGCACGAAGCCGCGCTCGCGCACCACCAGCGTCGCGAAGCGATGCAGCGCTTCCAGCCTGGCGTCCGGCAGCGCGGTGCCCGCGCGCAGCGCCGCGATCGCGCCGGCGTCCATCTTGCTCATCTTGGCCAGCGTGGTGTGGCCGGCCATGCAGTAGTGGCAGTTGTGCTCGAAATTGGCGGTCAGGTACACCACGTGCTGCTCGTGCGGGGTCAGGCTGCTCTTGGCGAACAGGTCCCACAGGGCGGTATAGCCGGCCAGCAGTTCTGGCGATTCTGCCATGTTGGCCTGCAGGTTCGGCACGAAGCCGAAGGCCTTCCTGACCTCGCCGAGGATCGGCTTCGAGGCTTCCGGTGCGTCGTCCTGGGTGTAGACGGTGAATTTGCGCATGATCGTTCTCCTGTTGCTCGGGTTGGCGTTGCGTTGTGGTGAACGCATCATCGCCGCCAGCGGACCGCCCGGGTAGGCAGGTTGCACGCATATAATTCATTCCTGCGCGGAATGTCAGGTGCGCACGAAGCTGTGTTGAAAAGGAATGGGATGGATCGACTGACTTTGATGGAAACCTTCGTCTGCACCGTCGAGACCGGCTCGTTTTCGGCTGCGGCACGGCGTCTCGACGTGGGCCAGCCGGCGGTGTCCAAGGCCATCGCGCAGCTGGAAGAGCGACTGCAAACACGCCTGCTGCTGCGTTCGACGCGCGGCTTGACCACGACCGAAGCAGGACAGGCCTATTACGACTCCGCCAAACGAGCAATTGCCATGGTGGACGAGGCCGATAGCGCCGCGCGCGGCGTCAATGCCGACCTTGTAGGCAAGCTGCGCGTCTGCGCAGCCGTCACCTTCGCCCGTTTGCACATCATCCCGCACATCAAGCGCTTCCTCGATTGCCATCCGACGCTCGAAGTCGAGATCATGCTCGACGACCGGCAGATCGACCTGCTCGAACATGGTATCGACGTAGCCCTGCGCATGGGCAACCTGGAGGATTCGTCCATGACGGCACGGCGCATCGCGACCGGACGCCGCATGGTCGTCGCGGCACCGGCTTATCTGGCCGAGCGCGCCCGACCATTGGTCCCGGCCGACTTGGCGCAGCATGAGGCAGTAGTCTATCTGAGCGATGCCGGCGGTGCGTCGACATGGTCGTTCGAACGCGATAGCACCGAGCTGTCGGTGAACGTGCAGGGGCGTTTGCGCGTGAGTGCTGCGGAAGGCGTGCGTGCCGCCGTCTGTGGCGGCGTCGGCGTGGCGATCGTTTCGGAATGGATGTTCGCGCCAGAACTGGCCAGCGGCGAGGTAGAGCAGCTGCTGCCCGCGTGGTCCTTGCCGACCATCGACTTGTGGGCGGTCTATCCGTCCGGACGTCTGGCCAGCGCGAAGGCGCGTGCATTCACGGCCTTCGTGCAAGAAATCATGGCCAAGGAAACGGCGGCCAAGGAGGCGCCCGCGTAACGTTGGCACCGTGCTTCATGATGGGATCATGAGGCAATGGATTGACCAGGTCGCCTAGCCGGATCACGCAGTCGATGTTTTCCGCGATCAGGTCGATCGAGCGATTGCCGACGCCGCGTTCGACCTGGACTTGGGGTAGCGCTCGAAAAAGCCGGGCCGGGGGCGCCGGCGGGCCGGGACGGCTGCTCGGCTACCTGCAGCCGGCCCAGTTCAGCGGCCAAGTGGTCGGCCCGCTGGTCGGCGCCTGGATCGGCGGGCACTGGCATGCGCCAACTCTTCTTCGCCACCAGCCTGCTCCTGCCGTTGTGCGCGCTGGCGCACGTGGTCGGCGGACGCCGGCTCGAGCGGGCCATGGCATGAGCGGAAGGCTTCTATCCTGCCATGCCGGGGACGGCCAGCGCAGCGCCTGCGGTGGCGAGCCGATCCTCGCTGCCTCCGTCCGGCCATGTCGCCCGCAGCGTTGCCGGCAGCATGGCCGTAGTGGGCTTGGTCAAGTTCACCCCATGGCGTTCAGCCCCAGCACG
>DAMAFT010000772.1:0-2423 GCA_031995805.1 Massilia sp. | reverse complement strand
GATACTGCCGAACTATCGAGAGCTTGAATTGCTCGTTGTACTTCGCCATGAAAAACCCCCAAAAGTTGGTGTCCAACTTTTGGGGTTCAGTTCAATCGGCGCCTTTTTCACGTCCGGATCATTCCGGCGCCCGCACGTGATCCACCAGCCCCGCGCTCGCCGCCGGCGGCGGCTTGGTCAGCAAGCTCACGATCACCAGCACGGTCGCGCCCGCCGGCACCCCGAACACCCCCGCCGAGATCGGGGCGATGTGGAACCAGGCCGCCTCCGCGCTGCCGCCCAGGATCGGGTTCGCGTGCAGCATGTAGTACAGGCACACCACGAAGCCCGCGACCATGCCGGCCACCGCGCCAGGATAATTGGCGCGCTTCCAGAACACGCCCGCCACCAGCGCCGGGAACATCGTCGAGCCGGCCAACGAGAACGCCGCGCCCACCAATGACAGGATGTCGGCCGGCTTCTGCGAGGCCGCGTAGGCCGCGATGAACGCCACCGCCAGCAGCAGCAGCTTGGAGATCGTCACGCGCTTCTGCGTCGAGGCGCCCGGGTCGACGATCTTGAAATAGATGTCGTGCGACAGCGCGTTCGAGATCGCCAGCAGCAGGCCGTCGGCCGTCGACAGCGCCGCCGCCAGGCCGCCGGCCGCCACCAGGCCGGAAATCACGTAGGGCAGGCCGCCGATCTCCGGCGTGGCCAGCGTCAGCACGTCGCCGTCGATCGCGATCTCGGCCAGCTGCACGACGCCGTCGCCATTGATGTCGACGATGCTGATGAGCGGGTTGGCCTTGTCGACGTTCGACCAGTACGCCACCCAGCTGGGCAGCGAGGCATAGTCGCTGCCCACCAGCGCCGTGTAGATGTCGTACTTGGCCAGCACCGCCAGCGCCGGCATCGTCAGGTAGATCAGCAGGATGAAGAACAGCGTCCAGAACACCGATACGCGCGTCTCGTGCACCGAGGGCGTGGTGTAGGCGCGCATCAGGATGTGCGGCAGGGCGGCGGTGCCGAACATCAGGCAGAACACCAGCGCCAGGAAGTTGTTGCGGCGGATGTCGGATTCCTCGCGCGTGTCGCCGGGGAAGGGTTCCGTGTGCGGTTCGGGCGGGCGGGCGCGTTCCAGGTTGGCGCTGCGCAGCTCGGCCCACGCGCGCGCCGCCTCGTCGGCATTGCGCGGGTAGTCCACCAGCTCGCGTTCGGCGGCGCGGATCTCGCCCAGCGAGGCGTTGCGGCCGCGCGCCGCGTCGAGCCGGCGCTGGGCCTCCACCTTGCCGGCTTCCCACGACTGCGGCAGGCCGGCCAGGCGCCGGCCATAGTCGTCGGCGCGGGCGCGGAAGCGCGCGCGCACCTCTTCTTCCTTGGGATCGATCGCCAGCTCGGCCTCGCGCAGCGCGAGCTTGGGCAGCACCGAGCCGTAGGCCACCTGCGGCACCGGATTCCCGGCGAACTTCATCGACAGCCACATGGTCGGGATCAGGAAGGCGACCAGGATGATGATGTACTGCGCCACCTGGGTCCAGGTGATGGCGCGCATCCCGCCCAGGAAGGAGCAGAACAGGATGCTGGCCAGGCCCAGGAAGATCCCGACCGAGAAGTCGACGCCGGTGAAGCGCGAGGTGATCAGGCCCACCGCGTAGATCTGCGCGACGACGTAGGTGAACGAGACGACGATGGTGGCGGCCACCGACAGGGCGCGCACCTGCTTGCCGCGCCGGTCGTTGCCGTCCGGGGCGCCGCCGTAGCGCACCGCCAGGAAGTCGGGCACCGTGTACTGGGCGAAGCGGCGCAGGTGCGGCGCGATCAGGAGGGCCACCAGGCAGTAGCCGCCGGTCCACCCCATCACGTAGGCGAGCGCGTCGAAGCCGTGCAGGTACAGCGTGCCGGCCAGGCTGATGAAGCTGGCCGCCGAGATCCAGTCGGCGGCGGTGGCCATGCCGTTGAACAGCGCCGGCACGCGCCGCCCGGCCACGTAGTACTCGGACACGTTCGACGTGCGCGCCACCACGCCGATGGTGGCGTACAGGACGATGGTGGCGAACATGTACAGGTGGCCGATCCACTGGCGCGGCATGCCTTCCTTCTCGAGGATGCCCAGCGCCGCCAGGAACATGCCGAAGCACAGCGTGAACCACAGGTAGTAGCGCGACAGGCGCCGGAAGTAGCGGCCCGTGTTCGCCTTCGCGTCGGCCCGGGCCGCCCTGGGAGCGGGCGCGTTCACGCGTCCTCCCCGAGCTGGCGCGCGAAGTCGCGGTCGAGCGCGCGCATGCGCCAGGCGTAGCCGCCGATGATCGCCAGGTAGGTCAGCGAGGCGCCCTGGGCCGCCAGGTAGAACGACAGCGGCCAGCCGAACACGGACAGGTGCGCCAGGTCGCGCGCGAAGAACACGGTGCAGAAGCTGGTGGCCAGCCACAGCGCCAGCAGCCAGC